>NZ_JBFUCJ010000080.1:0-34482 GCF_056405295.1 Variovorax sp. P1_H2
GTTGTCGGGAGCCCGCATCACGCTGCACCCGGGCCGTCTGACCGACATTCTGGGCCCCAACGGCGCGGGCAATTCAACGCTGCTGTCGGTGCTGGGCGGACAGCGCCGGCCGGATGGGGGACGGGTGCTGTTCGACGGCACACCGCTGGCGGCGCACAKGACCGAGGCCCTGGCACTGCGTCGCGCGCTCATGCCCCAGGAGACCGCGGTCGCCTTCGACTTCACTGCGCAGGAGATCGTCGCGCTGGGCCGCTTCCCGCATCGGCGCACGCCGAGCCGGAACGAAGACGCGATCATCGAAGGCGCCATGGCGCTCACCGACGTGACGGCGCTGGCACAGCGCGTGCTCAACACCCTGTCGGGCGGCGAGAAGGCTCGCGTGCAGATGGCACGTGCGCTGGCGCAGCTGTGGGCGCCCCGGCCCGACGGCAGCGCCCGCTGGCTGCTGCTGGACGAGCCGACCGCCGCGCTCGACCTGGCGCACCAGCATGCCGCGATGCGCCTGCTGCGCGAGTGGGCGGGGCAGGGCGTGGGCGTTGTCGCCGTGCTGCACGACCTCAACCTGGCCCGCCGCTATGCCGACGAGGTGGTGGTGCTGGTCGGCGGCGCCGGCGTCCACCAGGGGGCGGCAGCGGAGGTTCTGCAGCCGGCGCTGATCGAACGCGTCTGGGCCATGCCCTGCCAGCCGGTGAACGCCGCCGACGGCGTGGTGCAGTACCTGTTCGGCTGAGGGCAGGGCTCAATAGGTCAAACGCTCGGGCCTCAGCTCCTGCAGGATGGTGGTCGCGATCTCCTCGATCGACTTGGTGGTGGTCGACAGCCAGCGGATGCCGGCCCGCCGCATCATGGCTTCGGCCTCGCTGACCTCGTGGCGGCAACTCTCGAGGCTCGCATAGCGCGAGTTCGGGCGCCGCTCGTTGCGGATCTCGCTCAGGCGCTCGGGCTGGATCGTCAGGCCGAAGATCTTCTTGCGGTGCGGCATCAGCGCCGGCGGCAGTTGGCGGCGCTCGAAATCCTCGGGGATCAGCGGGTAGTTGGCGGCCTTCAGGCCGTGCTGCATGGCCAGATAGAGCGAGGTCGGCGTCTTGCCGCTGCGGCTGACCCCGACCAGGATCACGTCCGCCCCCTCGAGGTCGCGGTTGCTCTGGCCGTCGTCGTGCGCCAGGCTGAAATCGATGGCCTGGATCCGGGCGTCGTATTCCTTGCTCTTGCTGACGTCGCTGAAGCGGCCGATGCGATGGTTCGACTTCATGGCCAGCTCGATCTCGAGCGGCCGCACGAAGGTGCCGAACATGTCGAGCAGCATCCCCTTGCAACCGGTCTCGATGACTTCGAGCACCTCCATGTTCGCCAGCGTCGTGAAGACGATCGGCCGCAAGCCCTCGATTTCGGCCGTGTGGTTGATCTTCCGCACCGCCTGGTGGGCCTTGTCGACGGTGTCGGTGAAAGGCAGCCGCACGTGGCGGGGCTTCATCTCGAACTGGGCCAGGACGGCATTGCCGAAGGTCTCGGCGGTGATGCCGGTGCCGTCGGAAACGAAGAAAACTGTGCGTGTATGCATATTTTGGGGGCCTTGTCCTGCGGCAGGCCAAAGCCGGCCGCGCCTACAATCCGGCCCATTATCGGGAAAGCTGAACGCATTTCCCGGCCCAAATTTCAGCATGCACCTCCCGCCGATGCCCAGAGCAAGAAGAACGATCGCGTTGTGCCGTCCGCATGCAGCCACAGTTTCAACTTCTGGAGCTTTCCCATGTCTGACCTCTTCGAAGCGACCGCCCTGGTCGTACCGTTCGAACAACTGAGAATGACCGACGTCGAGTCGGTCGGCGGCAAGAACGCCAGTCTCGGCGAGATGATTTCCCAACTGCCGCAGGGCGTTCGCGTCCCGACCGGCTTCGCGACCACCGCCCACGCCTTCAGGCAGTTCCTGGCCCACGACGGCCTGGCCGACAAGATCAGCGCCCGCCTCGCCAGGCTGGACACCGAGGATGTCCGGGCCCTGGCCGTCGCCGGCGCCGAGATCCGCGCCATGGTCGAGGCCCAGCCCTTCCCGGCCGACCTGCAGAAGGCGATCACCGAGGCCTTCGCCACCCTGTCGGCCGGCAATCCGCAGGCCAGTTTCGCGGTCCGCTCCTCCGCCACCGCGGAAGACCTGCCCGACGCCTCCTTCGCGGGCCAGCAGGAGACCTTCCTGAACGTGGTTGGCATCGAGGACGTGCTGCACAAGATGAAGGAGGTCTTCGCCTCCCTCTACAACGACCGCGCGATCAGCTACCGGGTCCACAAGGGCTTCGCCCACGACGTGGTGGCGCTCTCGGCCGGCGTCCAGCGCATGGTGCGCAGCGACCTCGGCGCCGCCGGCGTGATGTTCACGATCGACACCGAATCGGGCTTCGAGGACGTGGTCTTCATCACTTCGAGCTACGGCCTCGGCGAGACCGTGGTGCAGGGCGCCGTGAACCCCGACGAGTTCTATGTCCACAAGCCGACGCTGCGCGCCGGCAAGCGCGCGGTGATCCGCCGCAACCTCGGCTCCAAGCTGATCCAGATGGAGTTCGCGACGGCCGCCGAGAAGGCCGCCAGCGGCAAGCTGGTGAAGACCACCGATGTGCCGACCGAGCAGCGCAATCGCTATTCGCTGAGCGACGCCGACGTCGAGCAGCTGGCGAAATACGCGCTGGTGATCGAGGAGCACTATGGCCGCCCGATGGACATCGAGTGGGGCAAGGACGGCACCGACGGGCAGCTCTACATCCTGCAGGCGCGCCCTGAAACCGTGAAGAGCCAGCAGCAGGGCAAGGCCGAGCAGCGCTACAAGCTGCTGGGCCGCGGCGCCATTCTGGCCGAGGGCCGCGCGATCGGCCAGAAGATCGGCACCGGCCCGGTGCGCCTGGTCCACAACATCAGCGAGATGGACAAGGTCCAGGCCGGCGACGTGCTCGTGACCGACATGACCGATCCCAACTGGGAGCCGGTGATGAAGCGCGCCGCCGCCATCGTCACCAACCGCGGCGGCCGCACCTGCCACGCGGCGATCATCGCGCGCGAACTCGGCATCCCGGCCGTGGTCGGCTGCGGCGACGCCACCGACCTCCTCAAGGACGGCACGCTGGTCACGGTCAGCTGCGCCGAGGGCGACACCGGCTTCATCTACGACGGCCTGCTCGAGACCGAGGTGACCGTGGTTCAGCGCGGCGAGATGCCCCCGGTCGATCTCAAGATCATGATGAACGTCGGCAATCCGCAGCTGGCCTTCGACTTCGCCCAGCTGCCGAACCACGGCGTGGGCCTGGCGCGGCTCGAGTTCATCATCAACAACAACATCGGCGTCCACCCGAAGGCGATCCTCGACTACCCGAACGTCGATGCCGACCTCAAGAAGGCGGTCGAGTCCGTGGCCCGGGGCCATGCCTCGCCGCGCGCCTTCTACGTCGACAAGGTGGCCGAAGGCATCGCCACCATCGGTGCGGCCTTCTGGCCCAAGCCGGTGATCGTTCGCCTGTCGGACTTCAAGTCGAACGAATACCGCAAGCTGATCGGCGGCAGCCGCTACGAGCCCGAGGAAGAGAACCCGATGCTGGGCTTCCGCGGCGCGGCGCGCTACCTGAGCGGCGAGTTCGGCGAGGCCTTCGCGATGGAGTGCGAGGCGCTCAAGCGCGTGCGCAACGAAATGGGCCTGACCAACGTGCAGATCATGGTGCCCTTCGTGCGCACCCTGGGCCAGGCCGAGCGCGTGACCACGCTGCTGGGCGAGCACGGCCTGAAGCGCGGCGAGAACGAACTCAAGCTGATCATGATGTGCGAGGTGCCGAGCA
This sequence comes from Variovorax sp. P1_H2, assembly GCF_056405295.1. Taxonomy (NCBI): domain Bacteria; kingdom Pseudomonadati; phylum Pseudomonadota; class Betaproteobacteria; order Burkholderiales; family Comamonadaceae; genus Variovorax; species Variovorax sp. P1_H2. The sequence goes on from NZ_JBFUCJ010000080.1 coordinate 3,816, forward strand.
ACGCGATCCTGCCGGAGGAGTTCCTGAAGTTCTTCGACGGCTTCTCGATCGGCTCGAACGACCTGACCCAGCTCACGCTGGGCCTGGACCGCGACTCCGGCCTGGAACTGCTGGCGGCCGACTTCGACGAGCGCGACCCGGCGGTCAAGGCGCTGCTGGCGAAGGTCATCAAGGCCTGCAAGGCCCAGGGCAAGTACGTCGGCATCTGCGGCCAGGGCCCCAGCGACCATCCGGACTTCGCGCTCTGGCTGGCGGAGCAGGGGATCGAGTCGATCTCGCTGAATCCCGACAGCGTGATCGAGACCTGGCAGCAACTGGCCAAGCGCTGAAGCTGCGCCTGACAGCGCGGCGGGGGCAGGGGTGTCACCGCCGCGCAACGACTTGCGTCACGGTTTTCGTGTAATCCTGGTGTCAGCTTGGTGTATTTGCAACCAAATGCATCTTTGGTGTCAAACTCCAGGCCAATCGGGGCGCGGTGGCGCACCAGGACCGTCTCCGGCCCGCTGGCGCTCCCAGACCTTGGCGTCGAGGAAACCCCATGATTCTTGTCAAGACCGAAGCCGGGCAGCGCGTTCTCAAGGACCGCTCCATCGCGCTGACGCCGCGTCAGCGCACCGCGTTCATCCTGTTCGATGGCAAGCGCAGCGTCAGCGAGGTGCTCGAAGGCGGGATGGGCGTGAGTCGCGAGGACATCGACCAGATGGTCGCGCAGGGCTTGCTGCAACGGGTCGGCGAGAGTGGGGCGCCTGCCGCTGCCGCTGCCGCACCCGATCGCACGGCGCCGCCGCTGTCGGCGCCAGCCGCCACTGCACCCGTGCCCGCCTCGGTGACGATGCCGCCGGCTGCGGCTCGCTCCGACCAGCAGCGCTACAAGGACGCCTACCCGATCGCCACCCAGCTGACCGGCAGCCTGGGCTTGCGCGGCTTCAGGCTCAACCTGTCGGTCGAGGGCAGCTCGACCTGCGAGCAATTGCTGGAGCTTTTTCCCAAGATCCAAGCCGCGGTCGGTCCCGAGAAGGCCGCTCCGCTCGAACGGGCGCTGCGCGGGAGCTGAGCCCCCACGGGCCTCGCTTCGCGTGGGCGCTGCCCCCAAGGGGGCGCATGCCGCCTCGGGGCTGCCCGGCGCCGGTCCGGGTGCTATAATTTACGGCTTTGCCTTGCCACACCACGTCTGACGCCGCGGGTGGCTCAACCCCTTTCCTCGAAAAACATCGGGGGAAATCCACAAGGAGTGCCAATGCGTCACTATGAAATCATTTTGCTGATCCACCCGGATCAGAGCGAACAGGTTCCGGCCATGCTGGAGCGCTACAAGGGCCTGATCACGGCCGGCGGCGGCAAGGTCCACCGCGTCGAAGACTGGGGCCGTCGCCAGCTGGCCTACCAGATCAACAAGCTGAACAAGGCGCACTACCTGTGCGTGAACATCGAGGCCGAGCAGACCGTCATGGCCGAACTCGAGCACGCGTTCAAGTTCAACGATGCCGTCCTGCGCCACCTCACCGTGGTCAAGAAGAAGGCCGACACCGGTCCTTCGTCGATGATGAAGACGGTCGAGCGCGAAGAGGCCCGCAAGGCCCAGCAGGCCGAATACGCTGCCAACAACGGATGATGTGAGTACTGCCGCGGTCAATCAGCTGCTGCTGACTGCCTGCGTCGCCGAACTCGGAGCCTTGCGTTACACGCCTGCCGGATTGCCCGCCATCGACCTGCGACTCGAACACGAGTCGACAGTGACCGAAGCGGCCCAGCCCCGACAGGTCAAGGCGGCCATCAAGGCCGTCGCCTTCGGCGCAGTGGCCGAGCGGCTCGCAAGACAGGAGCTGGGCAGTCTCTGGCGATTCCAGGGCTTCCTCGCGACACCGGGTACGGCCAAGCATCCCGTGCTTCACATTCAAGAATTTTGTTAATTCATCGCGGGACAGATCTTCAGCTCTGTCCTCGACTATTTAAATAGAGGTCCAAAAATGGCCACGTTCAAGAAATTCAACAAGGACAAGCGTCCGAAGCGCAACACCCAGTCGCTGCTGTTCAAGCGCAAGCGCTTCTGCCGCTTCACGGTCGCCGGCGTCGAAGAGATCGACTACAAGGACATCGACACCTTGCGCGACTTCATCAGCGAAAACGGCAAGATCATCCCGGCGCGCCTGACCGGCACGCGCGCGATCTACCAGCGCCAGCTCAACACCGCGATCAAGCGTGCGCGCTTCCTCGCGATGGTGCCGTACAGCGACCAACACCGCGTCTAAGGAGCGACACACCATGCAAGTCATTCTTCTGGACAAAGTCGTCAACCTCGGCGTCCTCGGCGAAATCGTCAAGGTCAAGGACGGCTACGCCCGCAACTTCCTGATCCCCTCGGGCCGCGCCCGCCGCGCCACCGAAGCCAACAAGGCCGAATTCGAAGCCAAGCGCGTCGAGCTCGAAAAGGCTGCGGCCGCCAAGCTGGCCGAATCGCAAGCCCAGGGCGAAAAGCTCGGCGGCACCACCGTCAAGCTGACCCAGAAGGCCGGCGTCGACGGCCGCCTGTTCGGCTCGGTCACCAACCACGACATCGCCGACGAGCTCAACAAGCAGGGCTACAAGGTCGCGAAGTCGCAGGTGCGCATGCCCAACGGCCCGATCAAGATCGTCGGCGACAGCACCGTCAGCGTCGCGCTGCACACCGACGTGGTGGTCGAGATCACCGTCACCGTGTACGGCGAGAGCGCCTGATCGTCCGACGCGCTTCACGCGCGTGAAAGAGCCGCCTTCGGGCGGCTTTTCTTTTTCCGGTCGGCCCGGTTGTCCCGCGCGCTGCACCGGAAGATCACTGCTTATTCACAGCCTTGTCCACGTGACGCCGCGCCCGGCCCGGCTTAGCATGCATGGTTGCAAGGAACTTCATGTCCGCACTCTTTTCCTACGCCGACAACGACCCGTCGTCCGACCGCCAGATCGCGCAACTGCGCATCCCGCCGCATTCGATCGAGGCCGAATCGAGCGTGCTGGGTGGCCTGCTGCTCGACAACGGCGCCTGGGACCGCATGGGCGACGTGGTGGTCGACGGCGACTTCTATCGCCATGAGCACAAGCTGATCTACGCCGCCATCGGCACGCTGATCAATGCCAGCAAGCCGGCCGACGTGATCACGGTCTAYGAGCAGCTGCAGAACCTCGGCAAGGCCGACGAGATCGGCGGCCTGGCCTACCTCAACTCGCTGGCGCAGTACGTGCCGAGCGCCAGCAATATCCGCCGCTACGCCGAGATCGTGCGCGAGCGCTCGATCCTGCGCAAACTGGTGAGCGCCAGCGACGAGATCGCGACCAACGCCTTCAACACGCAGGGCAAGGCGGTCGACAAGATCCTCGACGAGGCCGAGCAGAAGATCTTCAACATCGGCGAGGAAGGCTCGCGCATGAAGCAGGGCTTCCAGGGCATGGACTCCCTGGTGGTCGAACTGCTCGACCGCGTGACCGAGATGGCCGAGAACCCGAACGACATCACGGGCGTGCGCACCGGCTTCTACGAGTTCGACAAGATGACCTCGGGCCTGCAGCCGGGCGACATGATCGTGCTGGCTGCCCGGCCGTCGATGGGCAAGACCTCGCTGGCGATCAACATCGCCGAGCACGTGGCGCTCAACGAAGGCCTGCCGGTGGCGGTGTTCTCGATGGAAATGGGTGCCTCGCAGCTGGCGGTGCGCATCGTCGGCTCGATCGGCCGCATCGACCAGGGCCACCTGCGCACCGGCAAGCTGACCGACGAGGAATGGCCGCGCCTGACCGAAGCCATCGAGAAGCTGCGCAACGTGTCGCTGCACATCGACGAGACGCCCGGTCTCACCACCAGCGAGCTGCGCGCCAATGCGCGCCGGCTGGCGCGCCAGTACGGCAAGCTCGGGCTGATCGTGGTCGACTACCTTCAGCTCATGAGCGTGTCGAGCAGCATGAACGACGAGAATCGCGCGACCGCGGTCGGCGAAATCTCGCGCGGCCTGAAGATGCTGGCCAAGGAACTCAAGTGCCCGGTGATTGCGCTGTCGCAGTTGAGCCGCGGCGTCGAGAGCCGGACCGACAAGCGCCCGATGATGAGCGACCTGCGCGAGTCCGGCGCGATCGAGCAGGATGCCGACATCATCATGTTCATCTACCGCGACGACTACTACGACAAGAACAGCAAGGAGCCCGGCGTCGCCGAGGTGATCATCAGCAAGCACCGCAACGGCCCGACCGGCACCGTCAAGCTGGCCTTCCTGAAGCCGCTGACCAAGTTCGAGAACCTCGCCGGCGGCAACGACTTCTAGGCCGGCGCCGGGCCGCCCCAAGGCGGCCTGCGGCCCCCCCGGGGGGCAGCGACCACACGAAGTGAGGGAGCGTGGGGGCGATCCAGGCCGGCGCCGGGCCGCCCCAAGGCGGCCTGCGGCCCCCCCGGGGGGCAGCGACCACACGMAGTGAGGGAGCGTGGGGGCTCAGGCCGGCGCCGGGCCGCCCCAAGGCGGCCTGCGGCCCCCTCGGGGGGCAGCGACCACACGCAGTGAGGGAGCGTGGGGGCCATCTAGCGCGTTCCCGCAGTGTCGGCGTCGGCCTTGAGCTGGCGCAGCATGTCGGCCAGGGTCTTGCCGGGCTCGTCCCTGAAGCGCTCCGGCAGCACTTCGATCTGGTCGATGCGGTCGAGCCGGAAACCGCGAAAGTCGTCGCGCAGCTCGCACCAGGCCGAGAAGGTCCAGACCTTGCCCCAGTAGAAGCAGCCCAGCGGCCGCACCGTGCGCTGGCTGGCGGCGCCGGCGACGTCGCGGTAGTCCATGCGCAGCTTGTGGCGCGATTGCACGGCCTCGCGCAAGGTCTGCAGGCGCTCGCGCGTGCCGGCGTCGAGCACATAGGCCGGGGCGTAGAGCGCCAGGCTTTCGGCCGACACCCGGGCCGCCGGCGGCAGCACCGACAAGATCTTGCCGAGCGCTGATTCGATGTCGCGCGCCATCGCGGCATCGACCCAGCTCTGCGCCAGCCGCGCCGACGCCACCAGTGCGGCCGCTTCGTCCTGCGTGAACATCAGCGGCGGCAGGTCGAAGCCGGCGCCGAGGCGGTAGCCGACGCCGGCCTCGCCCTCGACCGGTACGCCCTGGCGCTGCAGGTCGGCGACATCGCGGTAGACCGTGCGCTCCGACACCTCGAGCCGCCGCGCGAGAAAGGCGGCCGTGGTGAGACGGCGCCCGCGAATGATCTGGACGATCTGGAACAGGCGGTCGGCACGGCGCATCGAACGAGCTTAACGCTGCCGAGATCCCTTACAGGACCCCGATATGGATCGCCACCTCTTCGGGCCCGCTGTAGGCCTCGAAGTCGCTGCGATAGCGGCGCTGGATCTCCGGATGGGCGTCGAAGTAGGCCCAGATCGTGTCCCAGAGGTCGATCACCATTTGCGGCATCTGTCCTTTCGCGCTGAAGACCAGGTAGTCGCCGCCTTCGATGCGCACGCTCGCGGGCCCGTCGGCCACCGCAACGCCGGTCGTGATGTCGAAGGCGCCGTGGACGTCGGCCTCATAGCCCGAGTAGACGCCGTAAAGCCGCATGTCGTCGACCCGGTGTGGCGTCTTTTCATAGATCCGCTCGCCGAAGAAGCGGTCCCACAGGGTGCCGATGCGCGCGGCCTGGGGATCGCTCTCGTCGCGGTTCGTCGTGCGCGCCGTGAGTCCGGCAACCTTGAAGGGGTCGAGGCGTTGAAGTTGGGGTTGCATGATCTTCTCCATCGTCGGGTTCAAAGGCCGAGGCCTTGGCGATCGGCGTTCATGGCGGCGGCGATCAGGTTGAAATCGTGGTCGTTGACCTCGAGGATGCCGAAGCGGAACTTGCTGCCCCAATGCTTCGGATCTTCGACGAAATCGAACTGGTCGATCAGCGGCACGATGGGCGCCTCGCGGGCCGCGGCATAGCGTACGTCGCGCCGCCACGGCACGAAGCCATTGCCCATGTCGGCCTCGTAGGGGGCATCGCCCTGCACGACACCGATCGAAACGAAGCTCTGCAGCCTGTCGGCCACGCCGAGCTCGGTGGTCGGGGCGTAGTAGGCCACGCGGTCGCCGGCCTTGATGCGCTTGAGGGGGGCCAGCTTGCCGTGTCCGACCTGCATGAAGCCGCCCGTGGCGTTGTCGCGCCCGCGGCGCGCATGTTCCGCGCTGGCGATCGCGATCCAGTTCCTGTGCGTCAGGGTGCTCATGGTTTCAAGCCAGGGCGTGCAGTCCGACTTCGTTGCCTTCGGTGTCGCGCAGAACGGCGAAAGATCCCATGTCCGCCGGCAGCGCGGTCTTCGGTGTCACGATCTGCCCGCCTGCCGCGGCGACGCGAGACAGCGCCGCGTCGATGCTCGGCATGCAGTCGAGATAGATGCGGACGCCGCTGCCAGCCGCGGCGGCGCGCGGGCTGCCGGCCACCAGGCAGCCGCCGGTGGCGGGCTGCTCGTAGGGAAAGATCGCCATCGGCTCGCCGCCCATGTCTTCGCGCTTCAGCGCGCGGCCGAGCACCTTCTCGTAGAAGGCCTGCGCCCGGTCCAGGTTGGCGACGGGGATCTCGAACCAGTTGATGGTGGTGTTCATGGGGTTTTCCTCGGTCAGTGAATGAGGCCTCCATGCTGCGCCGGCCCTGCTGACACCGTGTTGTCAGCAGCCTTCAGCAGGACATCAAAAAGGCCCGCGCGCAGCGCAGGCCCGTTCGTGTAACACCGCGGAACCGGCTTTGCCGGGCCGCTGGTGTTGCCCCCGGAAGGGGGTGGGCGCCCCGACACGAAGTGCGGGGCAACCTGGGGGCGAGCAACAGTCACACCGCGGAACCGGCTTTGCCGGGCCGCTCGAGCTACAAGACTTCGCTGGCGAAGTCGGCGAGTCGCGAGCGTTCGCCGCGCGCCAGCGTGATGTGACCGCTGTGCGGCCAGCCCTTGAACTTGTCGACCGCGAAGGTGAGGCCGGAAGACCCCTCGGTGAGGTAGGGCGTGTCGATCTGCGCCAGGTTGCCCATGCAGATGATCTTGGTGCCCGGGCCCGCGCGTGTCACCAGCGTCTTCATCTGCTTGGGCGTCAGGTTCTGGGCCTCGTCGATGATCACGTACTTGTTCAGGAAGGTGCGCCCGCGCATGAAGTTCATGCTCTTGATCTTGATGCGGCTGCGGATCAGCTCGTTGGTCGCCGCGCGGCCCCATTCGCCGGCACCGCCGCCGTCGCCCTTGGCCAGGAACTCGAGGTTGTCGTCGAGTGCCCCCATCCACGGACCCATCTTCTCTTCCTCGGTGCCGGGCAGGAAGCCGATGTCCTCGCCCACGCTGACGGTCGCGCGGGTCATGATGATCTCGGTGTAGCGGCGGTCGTCGAGTACCTGCGTCAGGCCCGAGGCCAGCGCCATCAGCGTCTTGCCGGTGCCGGCCGTGCCGGTCAGCGTGACGAAGTCGACGTCCGGATCCATCAGCAGGTTCATCGCGAAGTTCTGCTCGCGGTTGCGGGTGTTCACGCCCCACACCGCGTTCTTGACCGAGCCGTAGTCCTTGAGCGTCTTGAGCACCGCGGTTTTGTCGCGGATCTCGGTCACGCGCGCATACATGCTGGGCTCGCCGGGCGCCTCGAAAAACACGAACTGGTTGATGTAGAGGTTCGGCACGATCGGGCCGCTGACGCGGTAGAAGGTGCTGCTGCCGCTCTGCCAGCTCTCGACCGTCTTGCTCTGGCGGGTCCAGAAATCGGCCGGCAGGGCCAGCGTGCCCGCATAGAGCAGGTCGCCGTCCTCCAAGGTCTTGTCGTTCTGGTAGTCGTCGGCCGCGAGCCCGAGCGCGCGCGCCTTGACGCGCATGTTGATGTCCTTCGACACCAGCACCACCTCCTGCTTCGGCCGACCGGGCGCATCCTGGGCATAGAGCTCGCGCAGCGCTTGCACGACGCCGAGGATCTGGTTGTCGGCCTTGCCCTGCGGCAGGCTGGTCGGCAGCGTGTAGTCGAGCGGCGCGGTCTGGAAGAACAGCTTGCCGCCGGCCTCGCGATGGCCCGTCGTGTCCAGCTTCAGGCCCTTGCCGATGTCGGCACCCTGCGCGCCCGCCAGCGCATCGAGCGTTCGGCTGGTCTGGCGTCCGTTGCGCGCGACTTCGGTGGTGCCTTTCTTGTGGCCGTCGAGCTCTTCCAGCACGATCATCGGCAGGAAGATGTCGTGTTCCTCGAAGCGGAACAGGCACATCGGATCGTGCAGCAGCACGTTGGTGTCGAGCACGAAGAGCTTGGGCGGGCCGTTCGACTTGCTGCGCTTGGGGCGCGGCGCCGCCTGCGGCGCCGGGGCGGGCGCCGGGACCCTGGCGCGCGTCTCGACCTGGATGGCCGGCTCCGGGGCCGGGCGTGCAGGCGCCTTGGCCTTGGGCGGCGGCGCTGCCGGCTCGATCGCGCCGCCGGCTTCGGCGGCGTGGCGGTCGAACAATTCGAGCGGCTGGGGTCCGTTCGAGCCGCTTTGCTCAGTCCTGCGGTCGGACGAGCGGCGGCCGCTGCGTCCGTTCGAGAAGCGGGCGGGCGCGTCGTGCGCGTCCGGCGAAAGCAGTGCAGCGCGTTTCGTGGGGGCGGGAGGCAGGGGCATGAGAGGTGTCGCTCGCAAAAAGAAGGGGGCCAGAAAGCGAAAAAGCCGCCTGAAGACCAGGGCGGCTTTTTTCGGTGGATGCGGTCGTGGAGCTCAACGGCATGAGGCCATTATGCACATCGCACGTGACGCAACCGGTGATCGTTGCGCTTCGCCAACGCGAACGCGCAAAACCACACGAATTCAGGCTTCAGGCGGATTTCTTGAGCGCCTTGACCGCCTTCAGGACGTCGTCGACATGTCCCGGGACCTTGAGGCCGCGCCATTCGGCCTTCAGGACGCCGTCGGCGCCGATCAGGAAGGTGCTGCGCTCGATGCCCTTGACCTTCTTGCCGTACATGATCTTGTTCTTGACCACACCGAACATGTGGCACATCTTTTCTTCGGTGTCGGCGATCAGCTCGAAAGGAAGTTCGAGCTTTGCCTTGAATTCGTCGTGCGACTTCATGTTGTCGCGCGAAACGCCGAACACCGTGGCACCGGCCTTCTCGAAATCCTTGTAGCGGTCGCGGAATTGCATCGCTTCGGTGGTACAGCCGGGGGTATTGTCTTTGGGGTAGAAATACATGACCAGCACGTGGCCGAGATGAGAAGTGTTAGAAACCTTCAGGCCGCCGGTCGCATTGGCGTCGAATTCGGGAATGGGTTTGTTGACAACGATCGCCATGAAACTTGTTTTCTCCGTTTGATTCCATGCCCGACCCGGTCGAAGTCTGTCGGGAGCATGGAGGATTGGTCGTTGCTAACTGAGGGCGGGCCGCCGGTTCGCAACCCGCGATTTTACCCCGAAATAGCTCCTATTGGCCTGCAGGTTTCTCGATCAGGAGGGCTGCGAGCACATGGCGGCCCTCGCTCGCGAGAATGTTGTAGGTGCGGCAGGCCGCGGGCGTGTCCATGGTCTCGACGCCTGTGCGCTGCGCCATCAGGGGTTGGAGCCAGGCCGGCTGCGGGAAGCGGATGCGCTTGCCGCTGCCGAAAATGATCAATTCGGCGCCGAGTTCTGCCAATTTTGCGAAATGTTCCGCCCCGAGCTGGCCGAAGTCGCGGGCGTCCCACTCGAAACGCTCCCCGCGGGAGCCGACCACGACGCTGGATTCGACCCGTTCGTTGTTGATGGCGACCCAGCCCGGGCCGTGCGCAGTGAGGGTCTGGACGTCGGATTTGTCAGGCTGGAGCTTCATCGGGGACGGGGTTGAAATGTGGTCAAATTATAGGTTTTCCCCTGCGCAGACCCCCTTGGAGGGACTTTGAAACCGCTCAAGAAATCGGCCAAGCTGGCCAATGTGCTCTACGACATCCGCGGGCCGATCATGGACGCCGCCAAGCAGATGGAGGAAGAGGGCCAGAAGATCATCAAGCTGAACATCGGCAACCTGGCCGTGTTCGGCTTCGATGCGCCCGAAGAGGTGCAGCAGGACATGATCCGCAACCTGCCGGCCTCGGCCGGCTATTCGGACAGCAAGGGCATCTTCGCGGCGCGCAAGGCGGTGATGCACGAGACCCAGAAGCAGGGCATCGCGGGCGTCACGCTCGACGACATCTACCTCGGCAACGGCGCCAGCGAACTGATCGCGATGGCCACCAACGCGCTGCTCAACGACGGCGACGAGTTGCTGGTGCCGATGCCCGACTATCCGCTGTGGACCGCGGTGGCCAGCCTTTCGGGCGGCCGGCCGGTGCACTACCTGTGCGAGGAGGACAACGGCTGGATGCCGAGCCTGGACGACATCCGGGCCAAGATCACGTCGCGCACCAAGGGCATCGTGGTCATCAACCCGAACAACCCCACCGGCGCGCTGTACTCGGACGATTTGCTCAAGGGCATCGTCACGATCGCGCGTGAGCACGGCCTGGTGATCTTCGCGGACGAGGTCTACGACAAGGTGCTGTACGACGGCGTGAAGCACACCGCGATCGCCAGCCTGTCGAAGGACGTGCTCACGCTGACCTTCAACTCGCTGTCCAAGAGCTACCGTTCCTGCGGCTACCGCTCCGGCTGGCTGGTGGTGTCGGGCGACAAGAAGATGGCCCGCGACTACATCGAGGGCCTCAACATGCTGTCGAACATGCGGCTGTGCGCCAACGTGCCGGGCCAGTGGGCGATCCAGACCGCACTGGGCGGCTACCAGAGCATCAACGACCTGGTCCATCCGGGCGGGCGCCTGCGCCGGCAACGCGACCTGGCTTACGAGCTGATCACCGCGATCCCGGGCGTCAGCTGCGTCAAGCCGAGCGCGGCGCTCTACATGTTCCCGAAGCTCGATCCGAAGGTCTATCCGATCGAGGACGACCGGCAGTTCTTCCTCGAGCTGCTGAAGGAGACCAAGGTGATGCTGGTGCAGGGCACGGGCTTCAACTGGGCTACGCCCGACCATTTCCGCATCGTGTTCCTGCCGCACGAAGAGGATCTGCGCGAGGCGGTGGACCGCATCGCCGGCTTCCTCGAACGCTATCGAAACCGGGGCGCCTGAGCCCCATTTGCTCCAGAAGACGAATCGAATGAACCCCATCCAAGTTGGCCTGCTCGGCATCGGCACGGTCGGTAGCGGTACTTTCCAGGTGCTGCGGCGCAACCAGGAAGAAATCAAGCGCCGCGCCGGCCGCGGCATCGAGATCACCATGGTCGCGGACCTCGACACGGCACGCGCGAAGGCCGTGGTCGGCGAGGGCGTGCAGGTGGTCGCCGACGCCCGCGCCGTGATCGCCAATCCCGAGATCGACATCGTGGTCGAGCTGATCGGCGGCTATGGCATTGCGAAACAGCTGGTGCTCGAGGCGATCGCCGCCGGCAAGCACGTGGTCACGGCCAACAAGGCGTTGCTCGCGGTGCACGGCACCGAGATCTTCGCGGCCGCGCATGCCAAGGGCGTGATGGTGGCCTTCGAGGCTGCGGTGGCCGGCGGCATCCCGATCATCAAGGCGCTGCGCGAGGGCCTCACGGCCAATTCGATCCAGTGGATCGCCGGCATCATCAATGGCACCACCAACTTCATCCTGTCSGAGATGCGCGACAARGGCCTSGACTTCGACACCGTGCTGAAGGAGGCGCAGCGCCTGGGCTACGCCGAGGCCGACCCGACCTTCGACATCGAGGGCGTCGACGCCGCGCACAAGGTGACGCTGATGAGCGCGATCGCCTTCGGCATCCCGGTGCAGTTCGACCGCGCGCACGTCGAGGGCATCACGAAGCTGGCGGCGCAGGACATCAAGTACGCCGAGCAGCTCGGCTACCGCATCAAGCTGCTCGGCATCACCAAGCGCAAGGCGCAGGGCATCGAGCTGCGGGTGCATCCGTCGCTGGTGCCGTCCAAGCGCCTGCTCGCCAACGTCGAGGGCGCGATGAATGCGGTGGTGGTCAACGGCGATGCCGTCGGCACCACGCTCTACTACGGCAAGGGCGCCGGCAGCGAGCCGACCGCCAGCGCCGTGATCGCCGACCTGGTCGACATCACGCGCCTGCACACCGCCGACGCGGCCCACCGCGTGCCGCACCTGGCCTTCCACCCGGACGCGATGAGCGACCTGAAGGTGCTGCCGATGGCCGAGGTCGTGACCAGCTATTACCTGCGCTTGCGCGTGGCCGACGAGGCCGGCGTGCTGGCCAAGGTGACCGGCCTGCTGGCCGGTGCCGGCATCAGCATCGACGCCGTGCTGCAGCGCGAAGCCGACGAAGTCGGCGGCGAGGGCTCGACCCAGACCGACCTCATCATCCTCACGCACGACACCCGCGAGGGCACGCTCGACGACGCCCTGGCCCAGCTGCAGGCACTGCCGACCGTGCTGGCGCCGATCGTGCGCATCCGCAAGGAAGAGCTGTCCTGATGCGCTACCTGTCCACGCGCGGTCACCCCGATCGCCGCCGCTTCTGCGACATCCTGCTCGAAGGCCTGGCGCCCGATGGCGGGCTCTACCTGCCCGAGCAGTACCCCCAGGTCGACGCCGCCACGCTCAAGAAATGGCGCGCCCTGCCATACGCCGAACTGGCATTCGAGATTCTCTCGCTCTACATCGACGACATTCCGCCGGCCGATCTGAAGGCGATCTGCGCGCGCACCTACACCGCCGAGGTGTTCGGCAGCGACGAGATCGTGCCGCTGCGCGAACTCGAGGACGGCGTCTACCTCGAAGCCCTGTCGAACGGCCCCACGCTGGCCTTCAAGGACATGGCGATGCAACTGCTGGGCAACCTGTTCGAGTACGAGCTGGGCCGCCGCGGCGAGCAGCTCAACATCCTCGGCGCCACCAGCGGCGACACCGGCAGCGCAGCCGAGTACGCGATGCGCGGCAAGAAGGGCGTACGGGTCTTCATGACTTCGCCCGACGGCCGCATGAGCCCGTTCCAGCAGGCCCAGATGTTCAGCCTGCAGGACGCGAACATTCACAACATCGCGATCAGCGGTGTGTTCGACGACTGCCAGGACATCGTCAAGGCGGTGTCGAACGATCTCGGCTTCAAGCGCAAGTACAAGATCGGCACGGTCAACTCGATCAACTGGGCGCGTTTGCTGGCCCAGGTCGTCTACTACTTCGCCGGCTACTTCCAGGCGACATCGGCCCCCACGCTCGGCACTGGCGTGTCCTCGCCGCCCCCCGAGGGGGCTCTTTCATCTTGGGGCGGCCCGGCGATGAAAGGCTTCAACGACAGGCAGGTCAGCTTCACCGTGCCCTCGGGCAACTTCGGCAACGTCTGCGCCGGCCATGTGGCCCGCATGATGGGCCTGCCGATCCGCACGCTGGTGGTGGCGACCAACGAGAACGACGTGCTCGACGAATTCTTCCGCACCGGCGTCTACCGCGTGCGTGCGGCCGCCGACACGCACGAGACCTCGAGCCCCTCGATGGACATCTCGAAGGCCAGCAACTTCGAGCGCTTCGTGTTCGACCTGGTGGGGCGTGACGGCGCCAGGACGCGCGCGCTGTTCGAGGGCGAGCTGGGCCGCGGCGGCCGCTTCGACCTCGGCGCCGACCCGGTCTTCGCGGAGGCCGCGACCCGCTTCGGTTTCGCCAGCAGCCGCAGCACCCATGCCGACCGGCTGGCGACCATCCGCGACACCGACAAGCGTTTCGCGACGCTGATCGACACCCACACCGCCGACGGCCTGAAGGCGGCCCGCGAACACCTCGCGCCTGGCGTGCCGATGATCGTGCTCGAGACCGCGCTGCCGATCAAGTTCGCCGAGACCATCGTCGAGGCGCTCGGCCACGAGCCGGAGCGTCCCGCGCGCTTCGAGGGCATCGAGGCGCTGCCGAAGCGCGTCGTCAAGCTGCCGGCCGATGCCGAGGCGGTCAAGGCCTACATCGCACAAAACTGTGGCTGAGGGGCCCCCACGCTCGTCACTTCGTGTGCTCGCTGCCCCCCGAGGGGGCGCAGGCCGGCTTGGGGCGGCCCGGCGCCGGCCTGAGCGGGCAGGCCGCGCATGAAAGTCATCGGCTTCGCCGGCTATTCGGGCGCGGGCAAGACCACGCTGGTCGAGCAGCTGATCCCCGTGCTCAAGCTGCATGGGCAGCGGGTTTCGGTGGTCAAGCATGCGCACCACAAGTTCGACATCGACCATCCGGGCAAGGACACCTTCCGCCATCGCGAGGCCGGTGCTTTCGAGGTGGTGGTGGCCTCCGACAAGCGGCTGGCGCTGATCCGCGAGTTCGAGCAACCGACGCAGCTCGAGGTGCACGACCTCATCGCCGAGCTCGACCCGGGCGTCGACTGGGTGCTGGTCGAGGGCTTCAAGCACAGCGACCTGTGCAAGATCGAGATCTGGCGCACCCCCGCCGAGGGCGAGGCCGCGCGGCCGGCACGCTACATCGAGGATGCCTTCATCGTCGGCATCGCGACCGACGATCCGGCGGGCCTGCCGCGGCCGACCGGGCTGCCGATCTTTGACCTCGACGACGTCGATGGCATCGGCGACTGGCTGCTGCGCCACGGCGATCGTTTCGACTACAAGGTGGAGCACCATGGCTAGCATTTCCAACCGTCCGTCCCTGATGCCGCTCGACGAGGCGCTGGCGAAGCTGCTCGCCGCCGCCACGCCGGCCGTGGGCAGCGAGAGCGTCTCGACCTTCGAGGCCGACGGCCGGGTGCTGGCGCAGGACGTGGTGTCGGCCCTCACCGTGCCGCCGCGCGACAACAGTTCGATGGACGGCTATGCGGTGCGCAGCGCCGACTGTGCGGCACCCGGCGCAGTGCTGCGGGTGGCGCAGCGGATTCCGGCCGGCAGCGTGGGCACGGCGCTCGCCGCGGGCACGGCCGCGCGCATCTTCACCGGCGCCCAGATCCCCGCCGGCGCGGATGCGGTGGTGATGCAGGAGGACACGGCCGCGCTGCCCGAGGAGGGCAGTCTGGGCAGCGTGCGCATCGGGATCGCGCCGGCGGCGGGCCAGTGGATCCGCCGTGCCGGCGAGGACGTGGCGTCCGGCGACGTGGTCCTGTCGCGCGGCGAACGGCTCACGCCGGCCGGCCTCGGCCTGGCGGCCAGCGTCGGCCTCGATCGGCTGCAGGTCTCGAAGCGGCCGAGAGTCGCGCTGCTGTCGACCGGCGACGAACTCGTGATGCCCGGCGAGGTGGCGCCGGAGGCCATGAAACCGGGCTCGATCTACAACTCCAACCGCTTCTTCATGCGGTCCCTGCTGCTGCGGCTGGGCTGCGAGGTGAGCGACCTGGGCATCGTGCCGGACCGGCGCGAGGCCACCATCGACGCGCTGCGCACGGCCTCGCTCGGCAACGACCTGATCATCACCACCGGCGGCGTGTCGGTCGGCGAGGAAGACCACATCAAGGCCGCGGTCCAGCACCTGGGCCAGCTCGACCTCTGGTCGCTGTCGATGAAGCCGGGCAAGCCCTTCGCCTATGGCCGGATCGGCGATGCGCACCTGACCGGCCTGCCCGGCAATCCGGTGTCGAGCTTCCTGACCTTCCTGCTGCTGGTGCGCCCCTTCCTGCTGACCCTGCAGGGCGCCAAGCGCGTGGCGCCCGAGCCGATCGCGATGCGGGCCGACTTCGACTGGCCGCGAGCCGACCGGCGGCGCGAGTTCCTGCGCGCCCGGCGCAACGCGGCCGGCGGGCTCGATGTGTTCGGCAACCAGAGCTCCGGCGTGCTGACCTCGATGGTGTGGGGCGACGGCGTGATCGACACGCCGGCCGGCCAGCCCTTCAAGGCCGGCGACATGGTGCAGTTCATTCCCTTCGCTTCGCTGCTGGGCTGATCATGAAAGTCAATGTCCGCTACTTTGCCTCGGTGCGCGAGGCGCTCGGGACCGGCAGCGAGACCGTCGAGACGGCCGCGACCGACCTCGGCGCCTTGCGCGACGAACTGATCGCGCGCGGCGAACCCCATGCCAGCGCGCTGGCCCGGGGCCGGGCCGTGCGCATGGCGCTCGACCAGATCATGAGCGGCGAAGGCGCCTCGCTGCGCGAGGGCAGCGAGGTCGCCTTCTTCCCGCCGGTCACAGGCGGTTGAGTGCTTCCAGCGCCGCGAGCAGGCGCGCGCGCCGCTCGGGCGTGACGCGCGTCATCGGCGAGCGCAATTCGTCCCGCATCCATCCCTCGGCGGCCAATGCCGCCTTCAGCGGGCCCGGGTTCGGATCCGAGAACAGGGCCTCGATCAAGGGCAGCAGCGGCTGCCACGCGGTGCGAGCCTCTGCCAGCCGACCCGCGCCCAGCAACTGGAGCATCCGCACGAAGTGCTCCGTGCGCAGGTGCGCGCTGGCGGCGATCGCGCCGGCGCCGCCTTCGGCCGCCGTGGCGAACATCTGCGCGTCCTCGCCCGCCAGCACCTGCAACCGGCCGTCGGCGATCAGCGCGCGGGTCTTGGCCATGTCGCCGCCGCAGTCCTTGATGCCGCGGATGCGCGGATGGGCCGCCAGCGCCAGCAGCGTCTCGCGCTCGATCGCGACGCCGGTACGGTAGGGAATGTCGTAGACCAGCAGCGGCACCGCGCTGGCGTCGGCGATGGCGCCGAACCATTCGACCAGACCCGCTTGCGAGGGCCGGATGTAGCTCGGCGCCGGCACCAGCAGGCCGGCCAGGCCGCAGGCCGACAGTTTGCGGACCCAGGCCAGCGTCTTGCCCAGGTGGTAGCCCGAGAGGCCCATGATGCGGGGCAGCGAGGGGGCTGCCTGGGCGACGGTGGCCAGCACCGCCAGTTGCTCGTCCTCGTCGAGCGCGGCCGCCTCGCCGGTCGAGCCGCAGACAACGAAGCCCGCGATGCCGGTCGGCGCCAGCCGCGCGGCCAGCGCCGCCAGCGCGGCATGGTCGACCGCGTGGCTGCGGAACGGCGTCACGAGCGGGATCCAGAGGCCCGAGAAATCGGGGGAGGGTGAATGAGCGTCTTGCACGCAGGGTCCTTTCAGGAATCGACCGATGGAGGAAACCACCGTCGAATGCGCGCACGCCACCCACTCCGGCACCGGGCCTTGCGTTCCGTCGCTCATCCGACGACGGAACCGTAGCTCCGGTCAGACGAGCTCGGGTTTTTTGGATTTGCCCTGCAGGCGCGTGCGGGCCGCTTCTTCAAGAGAAGCAAGGCGGTGTCGCAGGGCGCTGGAAGGCATCGCGCGAGTGTATCGCGGTGCCACAATCCGGTCATGACTGCCGCCCGTGTTTCGATCCAGAAAGAAGACTTCGACCTGCAGCAGGAGATTGCCGCGTTGCGCTCCGGCGACGCCCGGGTCGGCGCGGTCTGCAGCTTCATCGGCACGGTGCGCGACCGCAACGACGGCAGCGCAGTCGCGTCGATGGAGCTCGAGCACTACCCCGGCATGACCGAGAAGGCGATCGAGGCCATGATCGACGAGGCCCGCCGGCGCTTCGACATCCTCGGCGCCCGCGTGATCCATCGCGTCGGACTGCTGCAGCCGCAGGACCAGATCATGATGGTGGCCGTGACCTCGGCGCACCGCGGCGAGAGCTTCCAGGCCTGCGAGTTCCTGATGGACTACCTGAAGACCCAGGCGCCGTTCTGGAAGAAAGAGCAGACGCCCGAGGGCGCCCGCTGGGTCGATGCCCGCGCCACCGACGACGAGGCGATGACGCGCTGGGGCATCACGGTAAACAACGCCTGACCCCGAGCCAGCCGGTACCCCGGCCGCGCGCAGCGCGCCGCCTTCGTGGGCTGCCGCGGAACCGGCTCCGCCGGGCCGCTGGCAGCGCCCCCCGGCAGGGGGGTGGGCGGGCTACACGAAGTGAGCCCAACCTGGGGGGCGAGCCGACTATTGCGGCTGGAAGCCGCTGGCCTTGATGATCTGCGCCCAGGTCTGGGTGTAGCTGCGCACGCGGCCGGCGAACTGGCCCTGCGGCATGAATTCGACCGACAGGCCCATGGCGGTCAGGCGCTCGCGCACATCGGGCATCTTGAGCACCTTGGCCAGCGCGACGCCGAAGCGGTCGATCACGGGCTGCGGCGTGCCCACCGGCGCGAAGATGCCGTAGTAGGGCAGGTCTTCCAGGCCCGCGAGGCCGAGTTCGGCGAAGGTCGGCACCTGCGGCAGCACGGCCTGGCGCTTGTCGCCGATCACCGCCACGACGCGGATCTTGCCGGCCTTCTGGTTCTCGATGAAGTCGGGGACCGAGCCGATGCCGGCGGAGATCTGATTGCCCAGCATGTCGGCCAGCATCGGCGCGCTGCCGCGGTAGGGTGCGGCCTGAACGTCGATCTTGTATTTGGCGCCGATCAGCTTGACCAGGAATTCGGGGATCRAGGCCGGTGCCGGAACGCCGATGGTGTCCTTGCCGCCGCGCTCCTTCTTGACCCAGGCCACGTACTCGTTGACCGACTTGGCCGGCGTGTCGCCCGACACCGCGAGCGCGTTGGCGAAAGTGGCGAAGCCGGCCACAGGCACGAAGTCGCGCGCCGAATCGAAGCCCGGGTTCTTCACCACCAGCGGCAGGATGGAGATCGAATGGTCATGCGAGAGGAACAGGGTGTGGCCGTCGGCCGGCGATGCCTTGAGCGCCTGGGCCGCAATCTGGCCACCGGCACCGGCGCGATTCTCGACCACCACCGGCGAGCCCAACTCGTCCTTGAGCTTCTCGGCCAGCGTGCGGGCGATCACGTCCGTGCCGCCGCCGGCAGGAAATCCGACCAGGAGCCGGATCGGCGTGCCGGCCGGCTGGGCCAGTGCCAATCCCCCGGCGGCGAGCAGGCCGGCCGCGAGAATTCCGCGTGCGAGGCGCGTCGCGCCACGCCATGTTGACTTGAGCATCTATCGACTCCAAATGATTGCGTGTAGAAAGTGATCCGGGCGGTCTTGATAACGGTCCGGAACGACCCTATTTTGAATGCAGGAATCAAGCCATGCGCCAAGACAAACTCACCACCAAGTTCCAGGAAGCCCTCGGCGACGCCCAGTCGCTCGCCCTCGGCAACGACAACGCCTACATCGAGCCGGTCCATCTGCTGGTCGCCATGCTGCGCCAGGACGATGGACCGCGCGCGCTGCTCGAACGCGCCGGCGCCAACGTGCCGGGCCTGCTGCAGGCCGCCGAGGCGGCGATCAAGAAGCTGCCGCAGGTCGAGGGCCATGACCAGGTCCAGGTGGGCCCCGAGCTGGGCAAGCTGCTGCAGGCGACCGAGAAGGAATCGATCAAGCGCAACGACCAGTTCATTGCCAGCGAGCTGTTCCTGCTCGCGGTGGCCGACAGCAAGGCCGACATCGGCAACCTGGCGCGCAGCAACGGCGTGACGCGCAAGTCGCTCGAGGCCGCGATCGATGCGGTGCGCGGCGGCCAGGGCGTGAACAGCGCCGATGCCGAAGGCCAGCGCGAAGCCCTCAAGAAATACTGCCTCGACCTCACCGAGCGCGCCCGCCTGGGCAAGCTCGATCCGGTGATCGGCCGCGACGAGGAAATCCGCCGCGCCATCCAGGTGCTGCAGCGCCGCACCAAGAACAATCCCGTGCTGATCGGCGAGCCCGGTGTCGGCAAGACCGCGATCGTCGAGGGCCTGGCCCAGCGCATCGTGGCGGGCGAAGTGCCCGAGTCGCTCAAGGGCAAGCGCGTGCTGTCGCTCGACATGGCGGCGCTGCTGGCCGGTGCCAAGTTCCGCGGCGAGTTCGAGGAGCGGCTCAAGACCGTGCTCAATGAACTCGCCAAGGACGAGGGCCAGACCATCGTCTTCATCGACGAGCTGCACACCATGGTSGGCGCCGGCAAGGCMGARGGCGCGATGGACGCCGGGAACATGCTCAAGCCCGCACTGGCGCGCGGCGAGCTGCACTGCGTCGGTGCGACCACGCTGGACGAATACCGCAAGTACATCGAGAAGGATGCCGCGCTGGAGCGCCGCTTCCAGAAGATCCTCGTCGGCGAGCCGAGCGTCGAGGCGACGGTCGCGATCCTGCGCGGCTTGAAGGAAAAGTACGAAGTCCACCATGGCGTCGACATCACCGACCCGGCGATCGTCGCCGCGGCCGAACTGTCCGACCGCTACATCACGGACCGTTTCCTGCCCGACAAGGCGATCGACCTGATCGACGAGGCAGCGGCCAAGATCAAGATCGAGATGGACTCCAAGCCCGAGGTCATGGACCGGCTCGACCGTCGCCTGATCCAGCTGCAGATCGAGCGCGAGGCCGTGCGCCGCGAAAAGGACGAGGCTTCGCAGAAGCGCTTCGGCCTGATCGAGGACGACATCGCGAAGCTGCAAAAGGAGATCGCCGACCTCGACGAGGTCTGGCAGGCCGAGAAGGCCCAGGCCCAGGGCAGCGCGCAGATCCGCGAGGAGATCGACAAGATCAAGTTCCAGATCGCCGAGTTCACCAGCAAGGGCGACTTCAACAAGGTCGCCGAGTTGCAGTACGGCAAGCTGCCGGGGCTCGAGAAGCGGCTCAAGGAAGCGCAGGACACCGAGGCCCACAAGGGCAAGTCGAGCGCTCCCACCTTGCTGCGCACCCAGGTCGGCGCCGAGGAGATCGCCGAGGTGGTGGCGCGCGCCACCGGCATCCCGGTGTCCAAGCTGATGCAGGGCGAGCGCGACAAGCTGCTCATGATGGAAGAGAAACTGCACGAACGCGTGGTCGGCCAGGACGAGGCCATCGGCGCGGTCGCCAACGCGATCCGCCGTTCGCGCTCGGGCCTGTCGGATCCGAACCGCCCGACCGGCTCCTTCCTGTTCCTCGGCCCGACCGGCGTCGGCAAGACCGAGCTGTGCAAGGCGCTGGCCGGTTTCCTGTTCGACAGCGAGGACCACCTGATCCGCGTCGACATGAGCGAGTTCATGGAGAAGCATTCGGTCGCGCGCCTGATCGGTGCGCCTCCCGGCTACGTGGGCTACGAGGAGGGCGGCTACCTGACCGAGGCCGTGCGCCGCAAGCCCTACAGCGTGCTGCTGCTCGACGAGGTCGAGAAGGCCCACCCCGACGTCTTCAACGTGCTGCTGCAGGTACTCGACGACGGCCGCCTGACCGACGGCCAGGGACGCACCGTGAACTTCAAGAACACGGTGATCGTCATGACCAGCAACATCGGCTCGCCGATCATCCAGTCGATGGTCGGCCGACCGGGCGAAGAAATCAAGGACGCGGTCTGGGACGAGCTSAAGAACTACTTCMGGCCCGAGTTCCTGAACCGYATCGACGAGACCGTGGTGTTCCATKCGCTCGACGCCAAGAACATCGAGGCGATCGCGGCGATCCAGCTCAAGGTGCTGAAGGACCGCCTGGCCAAGATGGACCTCGGCCTCGAGGTGTCGCCGGCGGCGCTGGCCGAGATCGCCAAGGTCGGCTTCGACCCGGTGTTCGGTGCGCGGCCGCTCAAGCGGGCGATCCAGCAGCGGATCGAGAATCCGCTGTCGAAGCTGTTGCTCGACGGCAGCTTCGGGCCGAAGGACACGATCAGCGTCGGCACCGATCCGATCCGGGCGCCGGGGGAGTTCTCGTTCACGAATGACCGGGAACCCTCCGCCGAGGCCGTAGCCTAAGCGTGATGCTGAATTTCCTTCTTCGCCTGGTCTTCTTCATGCTGGGCCTCGTGTTCGCGGCCAGCCTGGCAGTCGCCCTGCTGCTGCTGGCGGCGGTCTGGGGCCTGCGCTATGCCTGGGCGCGACTCACCGGCAAGCCGGTGCAGCCGTGGGTGATGCGCTTCGACCCGCGCGGCGGCTTCGACCGCTTCCGTGCCGCCGGCCGGCCGGCCGAGCCGACGGCGGCCGATGTGGCGGGCGCCCGGGCCCAAGGCCAAGCGGCCGACGCCCCGGTGCGGCTGCGCGATCCGGGCGTGGTCACCGACGTGCAGGCCCGTCCGGTGTCGCGCGACGACAGCAACTGATCAAGCGCCGTACAGCGCCTCGATCTCGCGGGCGTAGCTCTGGTAGATGCTGGCGCGCCGCAGCTTCATGGTCGCGGTGACTTCGCCGTCGTCGTGGTCGAGTTCCTTGGCCAGCAGGTGGAAGCGCCGCACCTGCGACACCTGCGCCAGCTGCGCATTGCCGCGCTGGATCTCGGCGTCGATCAGTTCGCGCACCCGCGGCTGGTCGACCAGAGAGCGGAAGTGCGTGAACGGGATGCGCGCGGCCTCGGCCCATTTGCCGACGGTCTCGTAGTCGATCTGCACCAGCGCACCGACGAACTTGCGGCCATCCGCCACCACGATGCATTCCTTGATGAAGGGGCTGCCCTTCATGGTGTTCTCGATCTCCGAGGGTGTCAGGTTCTTGCCGCCGGCCGTGATCATGATGTCCTTCAGGCGGTCGACGATGCGCAGCTGGCCGTCTTCCTCGCGCACCGCGTCGCCGGTGTGCAGCCAGCCGTTGCGGATCGCGTCCGCGGTGGCCTCCGGGTTCTTGTAGTAGCCCTCGAACACCATCTCGCCCTGCACCAGCAGCTCGCCATCGGCGCCGATGCGGTGTGCGGTGCCGAGGATCGGCGGGCCCACGGTGCCGATCCTGACCTGGTCGCTGCGGTGGCCGGTGATCATGCCTGTCGATTCGGTCAGCCCGTAGACTTCCACCAGCGGCACGCCGAGCGTGCGGAAGAAGCGGACCACGTCGGGCGGGATCGGCGCCGCGCCGGTCAGCGCGACCTTGACGCGGCGCAGCCCGATGAAGTTCTGCAGCGCGCGCAGCACGGTCCAGTAGGCCAGCGCGAAGCGGGCTCGTTCGCCGAGGGTCCATCGGCTGCGGGGCTTCTCGGCCAGCGGCGCGCAGGCCGCCATCGCCCGCCGATACAAGGCGCGCTGCAGTGCGCCGGCCTCCTGCATCTTGATGCTGATGCCGGCATGCAGCTTCTCCCAGATGCGCGGCACGCCGAGGAACATCGTCGGCGCCACCTCGCGCAGGTCTTCCTGCACCGTGCGGATCGATTCGCCGAAGTTGACCTGGGAGCCGAGATAGAGCGGCACGAAGGTCGAGAGCATCTGCTCGGCCACGTGGCACAGCGGCAGGTACGAGAGGTGCGTGGTGTGGCGGCCGAGTCCGAGCCGATCGACGATGCCCGGCACCACGCCGCGGATGTTGCGCCACGAGATCATCGCGCCCTTGGGCTTGCCGGTGGAGCCCGAGGTGTAGATCATGAGGCCGACGTCGGCCAGTGTCTGGGCCTGCAGAGCGGCATCGATCTGCGCCTGCCCCTCGCGCGCGGCGACGGCGGCGCCGGCCTTTTCGACTTCGGCGAAGCTGACGACGCGCTCGCGCAGCGACGCATCGAGGCTGCGCAGCCCCTTGGTCTCGATCACGATGATCTTCAGCAGCCGGGGCAGCCGGTCGAGCGCCTCGATCACCTTGTCGGTCTGCTCCTGGTCCTCGCAGACGATCAGCTCGACGTCGGCATGGGCGACCACGTAGGCGATCTCGTTGCTCGGGCTGGTCGGGTAGACGCCGACCGTGACCGCCCCGACCAGGCCGGCACCCATCTGCGCCAGCACCCATTCGATGCGGTTCTCGGACAGGATGCCGAGGTGACCGGCGGCCGGCAGGCCGAGCGCACGCAGGCCGAGTCCGAAGTGGCTGGCGCGGCGGTGGTAGTCGGCCCAGCTCACCGGCTGCCAGATGCCGAAGTCCTTCTGCCGGATCGCGACCGCATCCGGCTGGCTTCGCGCCTGTTCGCGCAGCATCTGCGGCAGGGTGAAGGCGGGCAGCGTGCCGCTCACGGAAGAACCTTCGTGCTTCGCACCGCGGTGCGAGCTTGCTTGGGAGCGGCCCGGCGCTGCGCTCATGACAGCCAGCGCTTGCGGCGCTTGTAGTGCTTGAGCCCGCGGAAGCTGCGTGCCTCGCCGCCGCCGCCCACGCCGAGGTAGAACTCGCGCACGTCGGGGTCGGCCGCGAGCCGTTCGGCGCTGCCGTCGATCACGATCTTGCCGTTCTCCATGATGTAGCCGCGGTGAGCGACGGCCAGCGCCACGCTGGCGTTCTGCTCGACCAGCAGCATCGAGACGCCGCGCTCGGCGTTGATGCGCGCGATGATCGTGAAGATGTCCTCGACCAGCTTGGGGGAGAGCCCGAGCGAGGGTTCGTCGAGCAGGATCAGCTGCGGCTCGGCGACCAGCGCGCGGCCGATCGCCAGCATCTGCTGCTCGCCGCCCGAGAGGTAGCCTGCCAGGCCCTTGCGGCGCTCGTGCAGCCGCGGGAAGTAGGCATAGACGCTATCGAAGTTGCGCGGCGCCGCGCCCCGGCCGGTGTGCGCGTAGGTGGCGGCCACCAGGTTCTCCTCGACCGTGAGGTCCTCGAACACGCGCCGGCCCTCCATCACGTGGCACAGGCCGTGCCGGACCAGCTGCTGGGGCGCCAGGCGTGCGGTCGAGGCGCCATTGAAGGCGATGCGGCCGGCCTGCAGTTCGCCGTCCTCGAGCGCCAGCAGGCCCGAGACCGCCTTCAGCGTGGTCGACTTGCCGGCACCGTTGCTGCCGAGCAGTGCCACGATCTCGCCGCGCGGCACGGCCAGCGACAGGCCGCGCAGCACCTGCACCACCTTGTTGTAGACCACCTCGATGTTGTTCACATCGAGGACCAGGTCGGCCGCCGCGCCTTGCATCTTCAGTGCTCCACCATGTGATCGAGTGACCCGCGACGCATGAAACCGGTGCAGTCCGCTACCAGGGATACCGCGGAACCGGCTTTGCCGGGCCGCCGGTATCGCCCCCCTTGAGGGGGGAGGCGCCGCAGGCGCTTCGGGGGGTGTTGCATCCTAGTCCAGCTTGATCCAGTCGGAGGACGGCACCATCTTCTGCGCCTTCATGTCGGCCGTGTACACGCGCCCGACCGGGATCGAGTTGCCCTTGATCGTGATCGGCACCCCGATCAGCCCGCCGGTGTCGAAGTCCTTGATGGTGTTGAGTGCCGCCTTGAGGTTCTTGCCGTCGAGCGACTTGCCGGCGTCGAGCGTGCGCCTGGCCGCCTCGGTGAACAGCATCGCGGTCAGGAAGCCCTGCGTGTAGGCCGTGCTCTGGTAGTCGGGGCGCATCTGCCGGATCTTGTCGAGCATCGGCGACTTGGCCGAGGTGTCGTAGTAGTAGCGGTAGGGCATCACGCCCATGAAACCGTCGCCGGCCTCGCCCATCTTCATCACGGTCGAGCTGTCCATGGTCCAGAAGGTGCCCATCCACTTGCTGGTCATGCCCATCTGCTTGCCCTGCTGGACGAATTCGGGGATCGGCGCCAGCACGTAGCCGTGGAAGATCGTGTAGTCGGGGTTGGCGCGGCGCAGCTTGATGACCTCGGTCGAGACGTCGACGCTGCCGGGCGGCGTCATGAGCTTGACCGGCACGCTGAGCCCGAGCTTCTTCGCCATCGCTTCGCTGGCCTCGATCGGGTCGCGGCCGAATTCGGAATCGGAGTACACGAAGGCCACCTTGGCGCCGGGCTTCTCCTTGGCGATGTGCTTCAACAGGATGCCGAACATCTCGGTGTAGTCGGGCCCGACCAGGAACTGGTTCGGGTACTTGGCCGGATCGTTGAGCTCGGTCGCGAACGAGGCGCCGGCCATCAGGATCTGGCCGCTGCGGTCGAGTTCGGGGCTGATGGTCTTGGCGAAGCCGGTGGAGTCGCCGTAGTAGAGGTTGACCTTGTTCTGGCTGGTGATCTTCTTGAAGGCGGCGACCGAGGCGTCGACCTTGTAGCCGGTGTCCTCGGGCACGTAGCGCAGCTTGCGACCCTTGATGCCGCCGGCGTCGTTGACGATCTTCACGTAGTCGGCAATGCCGGCGTTGATGCCGATGCCGGCGAAGGCGAAGACGCCGGTCATCGGGATCGAGCCGCCGATCACGATGTCCTCGGCGGCTTGCGCATGCACCGCCAGCGGTGCGGCGAGGGCGGCCCCGGCTGCAATCACCAGGTTGCGGCGGCGCAGTGAGAAAAGGGACTTCTTCTGTGCATTCATGCGTGTCTCCGGTTGTGAAACTGACTGAGCGACTGTTGGCTGTCGAGGTATTTCGGTGTTCGGTATTCGGGATCCATTCCAGGAATACCGCGGAACCGGCTTTGCCGGGCCGCTGGTATTGCCCCCGGTAGGGGGTGGGCGGGCTACACGCAGTGAGCCCAACCTGGGGGTGAGCGTCATGATCGGAAGGGCCACAGATGGAAAAAGCGGCGAATGCGCCGCCACACTTCTGCGAGCCCGTGCGGCTCGAACACCAGAAACCCGACGATCAGCAGGCCGAAGACGACCGTGCGCACCGGCGACAGGAACACCGTCGCTTCGGTGCCTCCGGGCAGCAGGTCGAACACCAGCTTGAGCAGCTCCGGCACCATCGTCATGAACACCGCGCCGAGGATGCCGCCGAGGATCGTGCCCATGCCGCCGACGATGATCGCGGCCAGGAAGAAGATCGACATCAGCAGCGGAAAGCTTTCGGGCGTGACGACCCGGAAGAAATAGGCCCACAGGCCGCCGGCCACGCCGGCGTAGAACGACGACAGCCCGAAGGACAGCAGCTTGTAGCGCAACAGCGGGATGCCCAGCACCTCGGCCGAGATGTCGCGGTCGCGGATCGCGATGAAGGCCCGGCCGATGCGGGTGCGGAACAGGTTGGCGGCGCCCAGCACCATCAGCAGCGTGACCGGCAGGATCACCCAGTAGAGCCGGAACGAGGTGTCGAGCGCGAGCCCGAACAGCTGGGCCGGCGGCAGCGACAGGCCGCTGGTGCCGCCCGTGAGCTTGAGGTTCGCGAACAGGAAGTGCGCGATGAACGAGGCCGCGATGGTCGCGATCGCGAGGTAGAGCCCCTTGACCCGCAGCGACGGGATGCCGACCACCAGGCCGCCGAGCATCGCCACCACGCCGCCCGCTGCCAGGTTGAGCAGGAAGGGCGTGCCGAGCCGGGTCTGCATGATCGCGACGGTGTAGGCGCCGAGGCCCATGAATGCCGCCTGCCCGAGGCTCACGAGCCCGGTGTAGCCGGTCAGGATATTGAGCCCGGTGGCGCTCGCGACGTTGATCGCGACCAGGCAGGCGAGGTAGAGCCAGTAGTCGCTGGCCATGAACGGGAACAGCAGCAGCAGCGCGGCGCCGAGCGCCAGCCAGGTCTTCTGGGTGCGCGAGTCGAACAGCGCGGCGTCGGCGATGTAGCTCTGCTTGAGGGTGCCTATGCGCATCAGGCCTGCCGCCTTTCGAAGGGGGTGCTGGGGGCGCGTGCTGCGTCCGCGGCGCATGCCGAGGCCACCGGGTAGCCCCCTCCGCGAATGTCCCCCGGCTTCGCCTCCTCCTTTAATTCGCTGCGGGGGCTACCCGATGCCCTCGTCACGGGTAACGCCGTTTGGTGCTGGCCGAGGATGAACCACCGACTTGATGGATCACGCCGATGGTGTGCTCTGCGCAGCGAAGTAAAGGGGGAGGCCGCAGGCCGGGGGACATGAGCGGAGCAGAGTACGCCGTCGGCGTGAGCTCGCCCCGGTCCGCCATGAGCCCGCCTCGGCTCGAATCGAACACCAAGGCTCGGTTTCATTTCACAGTCTCTCGATCTCGTGGGTGCCGAAGAGACCATAGGGCCGGATCATCAGCACGACGACCAGCACCACGAAGGTCGCCAGCAGCTTGTACTCGCCGCCGAGGTAAGAGCCAGCCAAGGCCTCCACCAGCCCGATGAAGACGCCGCCGACCAGCGCGCCGAGCACGCTGTCGAGCCCGCCGACGATCACCACCACCAGGACCGAGAGCCCGAACACGCCCATCGACGACGAGATGCCGCCGATCGAGCCGACGATGATCCCGGCCACCGCCGCGATCATGGCCGAGGCCACCCAGGCGAGCGAGAACACGCGCGGCACGTTGATGCCCATCGAGTAGGCCGCGGCCTGGTCGGAGGCGGTGGCGCGCAGCGCGACGCCGCCGCGCCAGAAGCGGAACACCAGCAGCACGAGCGCGATCAGCGTCAATGCCACCAATGCGCCGTAGGCCACCTTGGGTGCCAGGAAGGCATCGCCGATCATCACCGGCGTCTTCGGCAGGAACTCGGGCAGGCGGCGCTGGTCGGCGGTCCAGACGATCTCGATCAGGCCGACCAGGATCGAGGCCAGG
Organism: Variovorax sp. P1_H2; assembly: GCF_056405295.1. NCBI lineage: Bacteria > Pseudomonadati > Pseudomonadota > Betaproteobacteria > Burkholderiales > Comamonadaceae > Variovorax > Variovorax sp. P1_H2. The sequence continues at coordinate 31,830 of NZ_JBFUCJ010000080.1, forward strand.
CCGACCGTGACCATGAACACCGAGATCGGCGGTTCGCCGAGCAGCGGCCGGATCATGGTGCGCTCGACCACGGCGCCGAGCAGGCCGGTGCCCAGCACGGCGCCCAGCACCGCCAGCCAGATCGGCAGCGAGAAGCTGGCGGCGAAGGCGAAGAACAGGTAGGCGCCGATCATCAGCATCTCGCCGATCGCGATGTTGACCACCCGCGTGGCCTTGTAGACCAGCACGAAGGCGAGCGCGGCCAGCGCGTAGAGGCCGCCGCTGGCGACCCCGTTGAGGGCGATCTCGAACAGGTAGGCCCAGTCGATCATGCGTGTGCCGCCGCCGCGGTCGTGCCCCGCAGTTTGTCGCGCAGCGCGGCGACGTCGCCGGCGCCCAGGTAGGCCCGGATCACCTCGGGATCGGCCTGCACCGCCGCCGGGGCGCCCTGCGCGATGACCTGGCCGAAGTTGAGCACCACGACGTGGTCCGACAGGTCCATCACCATGCCCATGTCGTGCTCGACCATCAGCACGGTCACGCCCCACTCGTCGCGCACGTCGAGGATGAAGCGCGCCATGTCCTCGGTTTCCTCGCGGTTCATGCCGGCCACCGGCTCGTCGAGCATCAGCACGCGCGGCTGCATCGCCAGCGCGCGCGCCATCTCGACGCGCTTCTGAAGGCCGTAGGGGAGGGCCGCGACCGGCGCATGGCGGATGTGGTCGATCTCGAGGAAATCGATGATGCGTTCCTCGACGTCGCGGCGCAGCTCGGCTTCTTCGCGGCGTGCCCGGCCGAGGTAGAGCAGGGCGTCGAAGACGTTGGCCTTGAGGTGCGAGTGGCGTCCGAGCTTGATGTTGTCGAGCACCGTCATGCCGCGGAACAGCGCGATGTTCTGGAAGCTGCGCGCCAGGCCGAGACGGGCCCGCTGCGGCGCCGGCAGCGGCGTGATGTCGCGGCCTTCGAACAGAACACGGCCGGTGGAAGGACGGTAGAAGCCCGAGATGGTGTTGAAGAGAGAGGTCTTGCCGGCGCCGTTGGGGCCGATCACGGCCGTGATCGAACCGGGCGCGACCTCGAAGCCGACGCCGCTCAATGCCCGCACGCCGCCGAACGCGAGCGTGAGCGCCTCGACCTGCAGCACGGGGCTGTTCGAGGCGGCGACGTCGGAAGCAGGCTGGGTGTCAGGCATCAATCAGGGTTTGCGCGGAAGAAGGCAGGGTTACCCATGCGTAGAATTTCTACTCACCGGTAATGTTCGATGCCGTGCCTGCCGGCAGCATCGGGACTTTCCCGGGCCTTCCGATCCATGGCCAGCAGAACACTTCCCAAGCCCACCGGTGCCTCGCCCTGGAAGCCGGCCGGTGCCCGCGCGCAGCAGCGCGAGGCCAAGCGCAATGCGGTCCTGCAGACGGCGGCCCGGCTGTTCAACGAGCGCGGCTACCACGCCACCTCGCTCGACGACATCGCCGAACAGTTGCACGTCAGCAAGCCCACGCTCTACTACTACGTGAAGAGCAAGGACGACATCCTGCTCGAGTGCGTGCGTACCGCGCTCGGCATGATGCAGGCCGGCATCGACGAGGTCCGGCGCGCCGGGGGCAGCGCGATCGACCAGCTGATGGCGTGCATGCGGATCTATTCGCGCATCGTGACGATGGACTTCGGCATGTGCGTCATCCGCATCGGCGAGGAGCCCCTGCCGGCCGCGCGGCGCAAGGAACTGCGCCGCCTCAAGGCCGGCATCGACGGCGAGTTCCGCAGGCTCATCGCCGACGGCATCGCCGAAGGCTCGCTGGCGCCCTGCGATCCCAAGATGGCAGCCTTCGTGCTGGCCGGTGCACTGAGCTGGATCGGCCGCTGGTACCGTCCCGGCGGCGGACTCGGTCCCGACGAGATCGCCGACCAGTGCATCGCGCTGCTGATGTCCGGCGTGCAGCAGCGGCCCGCGCCGGCCGCCAGGCGCACGGCGCGCAAGTCAAAATAGCGGATGCCCACGCCGCGCCCGCCCGTCCTCATCGATCCACTGGAAGTCGAGTTCAGCGCGATCCGGGCCCAGGGCGCGGGTGGACAGAACGTCAACAAGGTCTCGAGCGCAGTGCACCTGCGCTACGACATTCCCGCCAGTTCGCTGCCGGAAGACGTCAAGGAGCGGCTACTCGCCCTGCGCGACAGCCGCATCACCCAGGAAGGGGTGCTGGTGCTGAAGGCGCAGCGCCATCGCAGCCAGGACATGAACCGTGCCGATGCGCTGGCGCGGCTGCAGGAGCTGGTCGATGGCGTCGCCACGCCGCCGCGCGCGCGGCGCGCCACCAAGCCGAGCTATGGCTCGAAGCAGCGCCGGCTCGAGGGCAAGAGCCAACGCTCGGAGATCAAGAGCTTGCGCGGACGGGTGAAGGAATGAGTCCCACTGGCATGCTCGCAGGCCGCGAAAGTGCCGCCAGCGCCTCGCCGTCCGTCCGGTAGCTGAACAGCATCGGCCCCGGCGCCAGCAGTCCGGCGCGTTCGAGCACCTGTTGTGCCGGCAGTTTCAGCCCCGAGATGTGCAGCCGCACGCCCTGCGACTCGAGCAGCCGGCGGATGCTGCCGAAGACCTCGGCGCCCGTGACGTCGATCCGGTTGATCGGGTAGGCGAACAGGCAGACGTCGGTCAGCCCGGGCCGCTGGGCCAGCG
>NZ_JBFUCJ010000081.1:0-34179 GCF_056405295.1 Variovorax sp. P1_H2
CGCTCCACCGGCGCCCGCACTGGGACGGGCGCCGCCGCCGCCGCCCGTGCTCGCGCGGGCGCCCCCTCCGGTCGTGCTCGTGCGCGCCGCGCCGCCACCGGCGCCGCCATGGCTTTGCGCCATCGACTGGCGACTCGCATCGCCGCGACTCGCCTGCTGGCGGGCCTGTCCACCGGCATCGCCCGCGCCTCGCAAGGCGTTGTCGCCGCCGCCGGTCCGCGACAGCCCCTGGTCGGCGCCACCGCGCCCGCCCGGCCCGCCTCGGTCGCCCGCTCCCCCGCGGTCTCCCGCTCTGGCGCTGTCACCGGCGCGGTCACCCGCACGGTCACCGGCGCCCGCACCCGCTCGATCGCGACCGGCGCCTCCGGCGGCGGCCTGTGCACGATCCCGCGTCGCCGGATCGTTGCGAAGCTGCTCGCGCCCCTGCCCCGGGTCCATGCCCCGCTGCTGCAATTGGGACTGCGCCTGCTGGCGCTGGGCGTCGCGGGCCCCGCCCTGCGCCGCATCGCGGCCGCGGTAGTCGTTGCGCTGGCTGGCGCCGCCCACGTTCTTCCCGAACTGCTGCTGGCTCGCCGAATCCCGGTACGGCACGCCGCGGCGGTTGGCCGCGTTGTGCTGGAAGTTGGTCTGGCTGGCGTTGAGCTGCCGGTTCGTGTTGACGCTGTTGTAGCGATTCACGTTGACGTTGACGTTGCCGCCCCCCCAGTTGGCGTTGCCCCACAGCGCCGCCGTGGCGGCCACGCCGACGCCGAAGGCGATGCCCGTGGCCAGCGCGGCGCCGGGGTAGTAGTACGGCGCCGGCGGGTAGTAGTAGGGCGGGTACGACGGGTAGGGCCAGGCCCCGTAGACGACCGTCGGGTTGTAGGCCGGCACATACACCACCTCGGGATTCGCCGGCTCGATCTTGATGACGGTCTGCTGCGTCTGCGGCGCCTGCTCGACGATGACCTTCTGCTGTTCGGAGCTCTTCAGGTTGCCGGTCTGCTGAGCCTTCGTGCGCAGCCGCTGCGCCGAGTCGAGCACGTCCTTGGACGAGGCGAGGAAGGCGTCGCCGAGGTTCTGCACCCAGTCGGGCTGGTCGCCCATCGTCTGAAGAACCTGCGGGAAGGCCACCAGCGACTGCACGCTCGGGTCCCAGGGCTGGTTGGCCACCAGCTTCAGCGCCGCGTCCCCCTTCTGGTCCTTGTTTGCCTTCGACCATTTGGCGGCATCGGCGACGTCCGCGGGATAGGTCGAGGCCATCAGCACCTGCGACAGCAGCGAATCGGGGTACAGCGCGATCGGCGCCATCATCTGGTCGAGCTGCTCCCGGGAGAAAGACTGCGCCTGCTGCGCACCCACCATCAGCGAGAACAAGGAAGTGGCGAGCACGAGGGTGCGAGAGATTCGGATGATCAGAGCGCGCATGGCGCCTCCTTTTCCTGGGGGCAGTGGTTCAATGGCGACCTCGTCTTTCTTCAGCCGGCCAAGGATGATCCCTGAAGGCATGCAGCTTCGTCGATATGGTTTTCCAGCGCATAGCGCACCAGCTCGGCCGTGCTCGCGACCTGCAGTTTTTCCTGGATGCGCGTCTTGTGCGTGCTCACGGTCTTCACCGACAGGTGGAGCGCGTCGCCGATCTCGGTGAGGCGCTGTCCGGCCGCGATGCGTCGCAGCACCTCGATCTCGCGGTCGCTCAGAAGCATGTGGCGCGGGGCTTCGGACATGCCGTTGAGCTGCTGCACCACCTGCTCGGCGAGGCTTGCCGTGACATAGGCGCCACCCGCCGCCACCCTGCGCACCGCACCGACCAGTTCCGCCGCTGCGACATCCTTGGTGATGTAGCCGTTGGCGCCTGCCTTGAATGCCCGCAGCGCGTATTGCTCCTGCGCGTGCATGCTCAGCACCAGCACGCGCACGGCCGCGAATTCGGCCTTGATGCGCCGGACCAGTTCCAGGCCGGTCATCCCCGGCATCGACAGGTCGACCAGCGCCAGGTCGAACTCGCGCTCCCGCAGCAGCTCGAGTGCCTGGAAGCCCGTGACCGCCTCGGTCAGCTCCCAGCCGTTGCCCAGTGGGTCGAGCACGCGCTTCAGGCCCTCCCGGACGATCGCGTGGTCGTCGACCAGGAGCATGCGGATCGCGTGCGCGCCTGGCCCCGGCGGCGCTTCGATGGTCGCCGCCCGGTCGCTCGCATGGGTCCCGGATCCTTCTTCTTCTTGCATACTTGTCCTGTTCGGCGGCAGCTTGGGGGGCATCGTTACAGTTCTCCAGACGAATATCAAGCGATGGACGGCAATGAACGAGATCGGGCCTCCACAGATCGACTGGCACTATGTCGTTAGGAATATTCCCAACGTCACGTAGGGCAACTCCGAAAACAATGCAGAAAAAGCTGATCTATCCTGGAGCATCAGGCCTATTCTCAACCGGAGGCGCTCGGGCGCAAGCTTGATTGCGCCCCTGACATCCGGTCGTCGGCGCAATCCTGGAGGCCTCCCGATGAACAACCTTCCCGCGCCCGATGTGCATTCGCGTGTCCCTGCCGATCGCCTTCGGCTTGCCGGCGTCGAGCGATCCGAGCGCAGCGTCGTGGACGAGATGCTCGAACTCCTCGGCGTCGCCGCGGGCGAGGGCCGGCGGACGCCGGAAATTCCTCTTGCCGTGCGCCGGCTGCAGGCCGGCCAGTCGCTGTTCTTCGAGGGCGCCGCGGCAACGTCCATCTATGTCGTTCGCGCAGGAACCTTCAAGGCCTTCCATACCGCCGCAGACGGCTACGAGCAGGTCTTTGGATTCGCTCGCCGCGGCGATTTGCTGGGCTGCGACGCCTTGTCCGGCGATCGCCATCGGATGGCCACGGTGGCGCTGGAGGACGCGAGCGTCTACGTCATCGCCCTGCCCGACTTCTATGCGCTGGCGCAAGGCCTGCCGGACTTCTATCGCGGTGTGATGCGCGCCGTCGGCAGCGCGATGACCGACCTGACCCAACTGGCCGACATGATGGCCGCCGTCGCGGCCGAGGTGCGGCTGGCGCGATTCCTGGTGCACCTGTCGCAGCGGATGGCGGCCTGCGGGCAATCGGCAAGATGCCTTCGCCTGCTGATGACGCGCCGCGACATTGGAAGCTACCTGGGCGTCGCCCACGAAACGATCAGCCGATCGTTCGCGGCATTGGCCGCGCTGCAGCTGATCAAGGTGGAACAGCGCAAGGTGGAGATTCTCGACCTCGCCGCATTGCGGCGCTTCGCGCAGGGCACGCGGGCGCCCGCCAAGGACAATTCCGGCGCCTCGGTCGCCAGGTCGCGCGCCGGTGGCGCGCTGGCACTGGCGGCCTGACCGGGCCCGAGGCCGGTTCGCACGGGCGCGTGGCGGAGAACGAGGCGGGGGCCGCAGGGCGGGCATGGCGAGTCTCAGGGCTGCGGCGCGGCCTGGGATCGCGAATGCTCGGCGATCCAGTCCCGCGCCTGCTGGAACTCGGTCGCCTTGTCGAAGTAGGCCAGCGCGCCGGCATCCAGGTGGGCCTTGCGCATCGAAGTCCAGTTGAACTGGGAAAAGACGACGACCTTGATGCCGGGGTGATGCTGCCTGACGTGGCGGAGCACGTCGATGCCCCGGTCCTGCCCGCGCAGCCTGACGTCCAGAACGATGAGATCCGGCGGGTTGGCGGCGATCGATGCCAGGGCCGTGGCGAGGTCCTCGGCACAGCCCACGATATCGACGTCCGGTGCGCTGGCCAGCAGCGCACCGAAGCTCTGCCGGATTGCCACGGAATCGTCGACCAACAGCACCTTCACCTCTGCACCTCGTCCGCGTTGTCTCGTTGACCTGGACGCATGTTTGCGCCGGATCGAGGTGCGCGAGATGCGCATGCTCAATGATTGCGTTAAAAGGACGAACTTCGTGGCGCGCTCCGGAAGCGGCCGTCGAAGATCCGACTTGGCGAGAGGTCCCATGGCTTCGTGGTTCGAAAACCTGTCCTTGCGCAGCCGAATCGTCCTGCTGACGGGGGGGGTCATGCTTGCGCTGGCCGTGCTGGTGGCGTCGGTCCTTGCCGCCGAAGCACATCGGATCCGGGATACCGCGCACGAGAAGGTCCGGCTTCTCGCCGCCGGGTCGGCCGCGGACCTGCAACGCGTGCTCGACCAGTTCGCATCGGTTCTGGAGCGGCTGTCCGCCCGGCCCCTGGTCAAGGCCATGGATCCGGAGCGCTGCGATCCGCTCGTGGCGGAGTTCGTGCGGCTGGTCCCCGCCGCCCGGGGGTACGCCGTGCGGGACGCACGAGGGAACATCCTCTGCGCCCATGCGGCGGGTCCGTTCCCACCGGCGCCGGCTGCGGACGCAGCCAGCGCCGACCAGGTCGCTCCGGCCGGGTTCGCGGCCAGCGACCTGTTCGTCGACCAGCGCACGGGGAAATGGGTCGTGGCGCTGAGCTATCCCCTTCGCGACGAGAAGACATCGCGGACGGGCCAACTGGTGATGACCGTCGATCTGCTGGCGCTCAGCGACCGCTTGCTCGGCCCGATCCCGGAGAACGCGCTCGTCACGGTCGTGGACCGGACCCGGACCCCCTTGCTTCGCTCGGCGGACCCGGCGGCCTTCATCGGCTCGCGCCCCCGGGACGGCGAGACCKATCCGATCGGCGGCGCGCGGGAAGGCGTGTCCGTCGCCACGGGGCGGGATGGCGTCCCGCGCCTGTTCGGCTTCCTGACCCTGCCCGGCGTGGACTGGCGGGTGGCCGCGAGCCTCCCCGAAGCCGATGTGCTCTCGGACTACCAGGCCGCCGTCCGCCGAACCTTCGGCATCGGCCTCGGGCTCGGCGTTCTTGCGCTGGTGCTGGCGTGGCGCCTGAGCGCGGCCATCGCCAATCCCATCGCGCATCTGAAGGAGACCGCGGTGCGGATCGCTGCCGGCCAGGACACGATCCGCGCCGATGTCGCCGGACCGCCCGAGATCCGAGCGGTGGCTCAGCAGGTCAACAGGATGCTGGATGCCCGGGCCATCAGCGAGGCCCGCCTGCGCGGGATCTTCGAATCGGCCGTCGATGCCATCCTGACGGTCAACGAGCACCAGATCGTCGTGCAGGCCAATCCGGCGGCGGCAAGGATGTTCCATTGCGCGCTGGACGACCTGATCGGCTCGCCGCTGAGCCGCCTGATCCCCGAGCGGTATCGGGAGCTTCACGCGCGGCACGTGCACGCGTTCGGCGCCAACCCGGTCACCCAGCGCCGGATGGGGCAGCAACGGGATCTGGTCGGGCTGCGGGCCGACGGGGTGGAGTTCCCGATCGAAAGCGCGATCTCGCATCTGTCCGTTGGCGGCCGCCCCCTGTACACGGTGATCCTGCGCGATGTCAGCGAACGCAAGCAGGCCGAGGAAGAGCTCCGGGCCGGCGCCTCGAAGCTGCAGGCGGCGCTGTCGAGCATGAGCGACGCGGTCGTCATTTCCGACACCGAGGGCCGGCTGGTCGAGTTCAACGACGCCTTCGCGTCGTTTCACCGGTTTTCGGACAAGGCCAGTTGCCGGCGGACCATGGCGGAATACGCGCAGATTCTCGACCTGCGCATGCCCAACGGCGATCCGGCCCGGCTGGCGCAATGGCCGGTCAACCGGGCACTGCGGGGGGAGTCGGCAACCAGTGTCGAATACAGGCTGCGGCGCAAGGACAGCGGCGAGAAGTGGATCGGCAGCTACAGCTTTGCGCCCATTCGCTCGAAGGACGACACGATCGTCGGCGCCGTGGTGGCGAGCCGTGACGTCACCGCCATCAGGGAGGTGCAGGAAGATCTCGAATCCTCCCATGTCGCGATGCAGCGGCTCATCGCGTCGCAGGATCGGGTCCAGGAAGAAGAACGCAAGCGCATCGCGCGTGAACTGCATGACGACCTGCAGCAGACGCTGGCCGCGATCCGCATGGACTTGCGCGTCATCGGCGAGCGCTTCGGCGCCCGGGCGCCGGCGCTGTTGCCGCACGTCGCCGGGATCGACGACCTGGCCGAAAAAGCCGTCGCGTCGACGCGCCGCATCGTCAACGACCTGCGCCCGCCGATGCTGGAAGACCTCGGCCTGTTGCCGGCCCTGGAGATGCTCGTGGGCCAGTTCGGCCAGCAGACCCGCATCGCCTGCAAGCTCGACGCGCCGGAAGAAGTGTCCGATGCCTTGATGGCAACGCCGGCCATCGCGCTGTGCCTTTACCGCATCGTGCAGGAGGCGCTCAACAACGTCGCCAAGCATTCCCATGCCGGCGAGGTGCAGATCCGCCTGGCCTTGGCGCCGCCGGCATCGGTCTCGGTTCGCGTCAGCGACAACGGCCAGGGCATGGGCGCAGCGGACCGGCGCAAGCCCGATGCGTTCGGGATCCTCGGCATCCACGAACGCGTACGCGCGCACGGCGGCAGCCTGCAGATCGACGGCAAGGCCGGGGGAGGCACCGTGCTGGACGTGCTGATTCCGCTGGTCGACGCACCGGAGGCATCGCGGCCCGGGACCGAAGCGATGCGAGCGCCGGGGCGCTCGGGCGAGGCGCCTCGACATGAGGATCCGGACGACGCGCAGGCGCTGCCGAGGCTGTTGAGCCGTGCGACCCACAAGACCCTGCAGGACGTGATCGACGCGCTGGCGGGGATCGTGGCGGTCGTCGACCGTCACGGCGTGATTCGGTTCGTCAACCGCGCGTGGAGCGAATTCGCCGAGCTCAACGGCAACCCCGGCGCGGCCGCGATCGGGCCGGGCGTGAACTATCTCGAGGTGTGTCGCCGCAGTGCCAGCGCCGACGCGTCGGCGCAGCACATTCTCCAGGGGCTCGACGAAGTGATCCACGGCCGCCGGAAGGTCTTCACTTGCGAGTACCCGTGCCATTCACCCGACGAGATGCGGTGGTTTCAGATGCACGCCACGATGATGGCCACCGGGGACGTGATGGTGGCGCACTTCCTGGTCAGCCGGGAGAGCCACGTGCACCTGGTCATCGGATCGGATGGCCTAGGGTCCTGACGCTTTTCGCCAATCGGCGCGACCGCTGCCGCCATTGCGGCAGCGGCCCGCGCACTCTAGATTGCGCTGCTCATGAGCTCTTCAACCGAATCCCTTTCCAACGCAGCTTCCGGCGCCCCGCTCGCAGGCGTGCGCGTGCTCGACCTGACCCGGCTGCTGCCCGGGCCGCTCGGCGCCATGCACCTGGCCGACCTCGGCGCCGACGTCGTCAAGATCGAGGACACCGGCGCCGGCGACTACGCGAACGCCGCGGTGCGCGCGCTGGTCAACCGCAACAAGCGCGCGATCCGCATCGACCTCAAGCACGCCGAGGGCGTCGCCACGCTGCTTCGCCTGTGCCGCGAGGCCGACGTGCTGGTCGAGGGCTTCCGGCCCGGCGTGATGCAGCGCCTGGGCGTCGGCTACGAAGCGGTCGCGGCCGTCAACCCGCGCATCGTCTACTGCAGCATCAGCGGCTTCGGCCAGACCGGACCGCTGCGCGACACGCCGGGCCACGACCTGAACTACGCGGCCCTCGCCGGCGTGGCCCACCAGATCGGCAACGCCGCCGGACCGGCGCTGTCGAACCTGCCGGTGGCCGACCTGATGGGCGGCACCCTGACGGCGGTGGCGGGCATTCTTGCCGCGCTCTTCGATGCCGCGCGCAGCGGCCGCGGACGGCATGTCGACATCGCGATGGCGGATGGCGTGCTGGCCCACGCGGTGCTGCCGCTGGCCAGCCTGAATCAGCACGGCCAGGTGCCGATGGCTGGCCAGGGACCGCTGACCGGTGCGCTCGCCTGCTACGGCTTCTACCGGACCGCTGACGATCGGCAGGTCGCGGTCGGTGCGCTGGAGGCGAAATTCTGGGACGACCTGTGCCGTCTCCTGGAGCGCCCCGACCTCGTGCCGCTGCATCGCAGCGGCGACCCCGCGACCGAGGAAGCTTTGCGCGCCGAGCTGGCCGCGATCTTCGGCGCCCGGCCGCTGGCGCACTGGCGAAGCCTGTTCCACGACGGCGTCGGCTGCGTGACGCCGGTGCTGCGCATCGACGAAGCGCTGGACCATGCGCACTTCCGTGCCCGCGGCATGCGGGTGGCGGGCGACGCGGCGACGACACCGCAACTCGGCTGTCCGGTCAAGATGACCGGCTTCGTGCCTTCCGCCCCGCGGCCGGCGCCGCGGGCCGGAGAACACACCGACGAGATCCTGCGCCAGGCCGGACTCGACCCATCGGCCGTGGCCGCGCTGCGCAAGGCCGGCGCCGTGGACTGAGTGGCCCCCACGCTCCGTCACTTCGTGAACTCGCTGCCCCCCGAGGGGGCGCAGACCGCCTTGGGGCGGCCCGGCGGCGGTCCGAGGCCCCCACGCTCCGTCACTTCGTGTACTCGCTGCCCCCCGAGGGGGCGCAGACCGCCTTGGGGCGGCCCGGCGGCGGACGCTGAGGCCCCCACGCTCCGTCACTTCGTGTACTCGCTGCCCCCCGAGGGGGCGCAGACCGCCTTGGGGCGGCCCGGCGGCGGTCCGAGGCCCCCACCGAGCGGCAGCGAACGCTGCCTACAATCGGCCGGGCCGCCGCCGCCACCCTCGATGACGCTCACCCACCACACCATCGCCATCCAGCAGGTCCATGGCATCCTGATGGGGGTGCGGCATCGCGGGCTCGACGCCGCCCCGCTGCTGGCCCGGGCGGGCATCGCGACCTCGCTGCTGGAGTCGCCTTTGGCGCGCATCTCGCAGCGCCAGTACGCATTGCTGATCCGCGCCTTGCGGCGCGCGCTGCGCGACGAACTCTGGGGCCTGCTGAGCCACCCGTTGCCACCCGGAAGCTTCGGCCAGTGCATGCGGCGACTGGTGCGCTGCGCCACGCTGGGCGAGGCCCTGCGGGAAGGCTTCGCCTGCTACCACCTGCTGCTCAAGGACTTCGTGCCGCGACTGTCGGTCGGCGACGGCAGCGCCCATGTGCAGTTCGTGCTGCGGCGTGCCTCCGATGCGCGGCTGGACTACGCGATCAAAGCCTTCATGCTGCTGGCCTTCAATGCCTTTTCCTGGCTCGTGGCGCGCCGCATCCCGGTACTGGCGGTCGACTACACGGCCGAGCACACCATCACCGACATCTCGCGCGTCTACCAGGTGCCGGTCCGCTATGGCCAGCCGCACGTCGGCCTGACCTTCGAGGCGCGCTGGCTCGACCTGCCGGTGGTGCAGTCGCCGCAGAGCCTGGGCGAATTCCTGGCCGGATCGCCGGCCAACCTGATCGTCAAGTACCGCGACACCAGCAGCCTCACCGAGCGCATCCGCCGGCTGCTGCGCAAGCGGCTCGGCGACGAGCTGCCTTCGCTCGAGGAAGTGGGGGAGGCGCTGGCAGTGACGCCGCAGACGCTGCGCCGCCGGCTGCGCGACGAGGGCCGCGGCTTCCAGCAGATCAAGGACGAACTGCGGCGCGACGCCGCGATCGAGTACCTGCTGCACACGCCGCTGCCGCTGCTGGACATCGCCAACCGCGTGGGCTTCTCGGAAGCCAGCACCTTCCATCGCGCCTTCAAGCAGTGGACCGGCGTGGCCCCGGGCGAGTACCGCCTGGCGCACGGCGCCGAACGCTGAGGCCCCGACCCGCCGGACTGAGCAGATCCGCCAAGCCCTTTGGCGCTTCCCGCCATTCGTCCGGTGCGCGTCGCGGCCTAAGCTGTGGCGCATGTACCTGACCCAAGGCCTGCATCGCGCGCTCCAGCGCAATCCCGACAAGACGGCGCTGACGCACGTCGGCGAAACCGGCGCGCGCCGCCTCACGCATGCGCAGCTGGCGGACGGCATCGCGCGGCAGGCGGCCGCGCTCGCGAAGCGCGGCATCGCGCGCGGCGACCGGGTGGCGCTGCTCTCGCCCAACAGCGACCGGCTGGTGCGCGCGATGCTCGCCTGCTGGTGGCTCGGCGCCATCGCCTGTCCCCTGAACATCCGCTGGAGCACGCCCGAGCTGGCCTTCGCGCTGGACGACAGCGAAGCCTCGCTGCTGCTCGTCGACGAATCGCTCGCGGGGCTGGTGCCGGACGGCGCGCCCGCCACGCTGCAACTCGCAGCGTTCGAGGAAGAGTGCGCGGCCCTGGCTCCGCTGCCCGACACGCGCACCGGCGGCGACGCTCTCGCGGCGATCCTCTATACCGGCGGCACCACCGGCCGCTCGAAAGGCGTGATGCTGAGCCACGCGAACTTCTGGAGCGCCTCGATGACGCGCGGCGCCGAACTCAACAACGCGCCGGACTCGGTCTCGCTGCTCGTGGCGCCGCTGTTCCACGTCGCCGGGCTCGGCCGCCTCGTGGGGCAGCTGATCGTCGGCGGAAGCTGCGTGACGATGGCGCAGTTCCGCCCCGCGTCGGTGATCGAGGCCATCGCGTCGCACGGCATCAGCGACATCATGGTGGTGCCGAGCATGCTGCAGTCGCTGCTCGACGACCCTGCATTCACGCCCGGGCGTGTGCGCAGCCTGGACCGCATCGCCTTCGGCGCCGCGCCGATGCCGCCTGACCTGCTCGATCGGGCGCTCGCCGCCTGGGCGCATGCCGAGTTCTTCCAGGCCTACGGCCTCACCGAAACGGCGGGCGCGGTGTGCATCAACCTGCCCGCGAACCACCGGCCCGAGGCGCGCGCGCTGGGCCGCCTGAACTCGGTGGGCCGCGCGGGCCTCGGCGCGGAAATCATCGTCGCCGACGAGAGCGGCCGCGAACTGCCGCGCGGCGAAGTGGGCGAGGTGCTCGCGCGCGGCCCGATGGTCATGCAGGGCTACTGGCGGAATCCGGAAGCCACCGCCGCCGCCTTCCGCGACGGCTGGTTCCGCACCGGCGACGCCGGCCGCATGCTGCCCGACGGCCACCTGTTCATCGTCGATCGGCTCAAGGACATGATCATCAGCGGCGGCGAGAACGTGTACTGCGCCGAGGTGGAAGCCGCGCTGCGCAGCCATCCGCAGGTCGCGAACGCGGCTGTCGTCGGCGTGCCGGATGTGCGCTGGGGCGAGGCGGTGCATGCCGTCGTGGTGGCGGGCGGCGATGCCTCCGTCACCGTGGACGAGCTCCGCGCCTGGTGCCGCGAGCGCCTCGCGGGCTACAAGTGCCCGCGCGGCATCAGCTTCGTGCCCGAGCTGCCGATGTCGGCGGCCGGCAAGGTGCTCAAGAACGTGCTGCGCGAGCGGGTGCGCGCATGAGGCCCGTGGCGGTCGTCGACCGGCGCAACGTCTTCGGCCAGGTGCCCTTCATGCGGCTGCTGGGCGCCCGGCGCGAGTTCTCCGAAGCCGGCCGGGCCCGCGTCGTCATCGACCCGCGGCCGGAGCTCGGCAACGTGATCGGTGCGGTCCATGGCGGGGTGCTGGTCACGCTGCTCGACGTCGCCATGGCCAGCGCCGCCGTGTCGCTGTTCGACTTCGAACGCACCGCCGTGACGCTCAACCTCAACACGAGTTTTCTGCAGCCGGGTCGCGGCACGCTCACGGCGGATGGCGAAGTTGTTCGGCACGACGGCAGCGTCGCCTGGTGCGGCGCCGCGGTCCGCGATGCCGCCGGGCGCGTCGTCGCTCAGGCCCAGGGCTCCTTCCGCTACCTGCCGCTGCCGCAGGCCACTTGAATTTCCGCCCACTCGAATGACAGGAGACTCCATGAACCCACCCTTCCGCTCGATGCGGCGTCGCTCGGCCATCGCGGCGCTGCTCGCGCTCGGCGCCACCGCGGCGGCCGCTCCCGCATTCGCCGCCGATCCGTTCCCGAGCAAGCCGATCACGCTGGTGATGCCTTTCCCTGCCGGCGGCTCCTTCGACCCCATGTTCCGCGCGCTGGCCGACGTCGCATCGCGCGACCTTGGCCAACCGATCGTGCTGATGCACCGGCCGGGCGCCGGCGGCATCACGGGCCCGGGCTCGGTGGCGCTGATGAACGAGGCCGACGGCTACACGCTGGCCGTGATGCACAACTCGGTGATCCGCGCGCCGCTGCTGCAAAAGGTCAACTGGGATCCGCTGCGCGACTTCAGCTACCTGGCCGGCCTGTTCGGCATGACCACCGGCATCGCGGTGGCCAGCGACGCGCCGTGGAAGACACTGGACGACCTGCTCGCCGATGCGAAGAAGCGGCCCGGCGCGATCAGCTGGGGCACCGTGGGCGCCACCAGCATCAACCGCATCTACGGCGAACGGCTCGCGCGCATGAACGGCACGCGCTTCAACATGGTGCCGTTCAAGGGCGGCGGCGAAGCCTTCACCGCGCTGATCGGCCGCCATCTCGATGTCTATGGCGACCCCGGCTTCGGCCCGCAGGTGCAGGGGGGCAAGGTGCGGCTGCTGGCCACCTTCACCGCCGAGCGCCTGCCGCGCTATGCCGGCGTGCCGACGGTCAAGGAGCTCGGCCACGACCTCGTCATCGAGTCGCCGGTCGGCCTGGTGGCGCCGAAGAATCTCGACCCGAAGATTGCCGCGCGCCTGGCCGCTGCCTTTCGCAAGGCCGCTGCCGACCCGGCCTACCTCAACCAGCTCGACCAGTTCGACATGCAGGCGCATTGGATCGACGGCAGCGCCTACGCGGCCTACGCCAAGGCCCAGTTCGAGCGCGACGCGAAGATGCTGGCCGAGCTCGGCTTCAAGCCGGAGTGATCGCCATGGACTTCTCCGCCTTCGACTTCAAGGGCCGGCATGTCTTCGTGGCCGGCGGCTCCAGCGGCATCAACTTCGGCATCGCCCAGGCTTTCGCGCGCGCCGGTGCGCGCATCACGGTGCTGAGCCGGTCGCCCGACAAGGTCGCGACCGCGGCGCAGCAGCTCGAGGCGCTCGGCACCGAGGCGCTCGGCATCCCGGCGGACGTGCGCCAGCCGCCGGCGCTGGAGAGTGCCTTCGCGCAGGCCGCGGACCGCTTCGGCCCGATCGACGTGCTGGTCTCGGGCGCGGCGGGCAACTTCCTTGCCGGCGCGCTGGACATGTCGCCCAACGCCTTCAAGACGGTGGTCGACATCGATCTGCTGGGCAGCTTCAACGTCGCCCGGCTGGCGCATGCCCACCTGCGCCAGCCCGGCGCCTGCGTGATCCAGATCTCCGCCGGGCAGGCCTTCATCCCGACCCCCTTCCAGGCCCACGTGTGCGCGGCCAAGGCCGGCGTCGACATGCTGACGCGGGTGCTGGCGCTCGAATGGGGGCCGCAGGGCATCCGCATCAACTCGATCGTCCCCGGACCGATTGCCGACACCGAAGGGCTGAAGCGCCTCGCGCCCACCGACCAGACGATGCAGGCAATGGCGCAGCGCGTGCCGCTCAAGCGCCTGGGCCGCATCGAGGACATCAGCCGCATGGCGATGCTGCTGGCCAGCGACTGGGGCTCGTACATCACCGGCGCCGTCATTCCAGTCGATGGCGGCCTGGCGCTGACCGGACCGCGCGACTTCACCGCGGCGGCGGCGGCATCGAAGCGGGAGGCGGCATGAGTGTCCACCTCGCCGTGACGCCGCGGGAGCAGGGCGACAAGCCGCGCAGCGGCCCGCAGCGCCACGTTCCGTTCTCCGAGCACCTCGGCCTGCGGGTCGAGCGCGCCGACGGCGGCGAATCCATCGTGTCGGTGGAACTGCGCCCCGAGCTGCTGAACAACCATGACAGCGGCCATGGCGGCGTGCTGATGACCCTGCTCCACAGCGCCATGGCGCATGCCGCGCTCTCGCGCGTGGCCTATGGGCGCGAAGTCGTCACGGTCGACATGCACATCGCCTTCATGCGGCCCGCCAGCGGACGGCTGCAGGCCAAGGGAATCACCACCGGCGGCGGCCGCTCGATGTGCTTCTGCGAAGCCACCGTCACCGACGCCGGCGGCGAGGTGGCGGCGCGCGCGATGGGCACCTTCCGCTACCGCGACCCCGCTTGAACGTTTCGGCCAATCGTTTTGGCCCGATCCGCGATTGTCGGGGCCGGCGCACCGGCCCAGACTTGCCCCATCGTCCCCAGTTCCATCGAGGAGTTTCCATGACGCGTATGCAGCGCCCCGTCCACGTGGTCGGCGTGGGCATGATCCCCTTCACCAAGCCCGGCGCCAGCGACCCCTACACCGTGATGGGCGCGCGCGCCGCACGGCTCGCGCTCGACGATGCCGGCGTCGACTATTCGCTCGTGCAGCAGGCCTACGTCGGCTATGTCTACGGCGATTCCACGGCCGGCCAGGCAGCGATCTACGGCGTCGGCCTGACCGGCATCCCGGTCTTCAATCTCAACAACAACTGCTCCACCGGATCGAGCGCCCTGTTCCTCGCGCGCCAGGCGGTCGAGAGCGGCATGGTCGAATGCGCGATCGCGCTCGGCTTCGAGCAGATGCAGCCCGGCGCGCTCAAGGGCGCGTACGACGACCGGCCGTCGCCGATGGCGCGCTTCGCCGAAGCGATGACCGAGATGCAGGGCTTCGTCCCCGAAGCGCCGCGCGCGGCGCAGTTCTTCGGCGGCGCCGGCCGCGACTACATGGCGCAGCACGGCATCCGCCGCGACACCTTCGGCCGCATCGCGGTGAAGGCGCGCCAGCATGCGGCTCGCAACCCGCTTGCGGTGTTCCGCCAGACGCTGACGCTGGACGAGGTGATGGCCTCGGCCCCGGTGTTCGATCCGCTCACGCGCTTCCAGTGCTGCCCGCCCACCTGCGGCGCGGCGGCGGCGATCGTCTGCTCGGCCGACTTCGCGAAGAAGCACGGCCTGGACAGGCGGGTCGTGATCGCGGCCCAGGCAATGACCACCGACACGCCCTCCAGCTTCGACAGCAAGGACATGCGCAAGCTGGTGGGCTACGACATGAGCGCCGCCGCGGCCCGTCAGGTGTACGAAGCCGCCGGCATCGGGCCCGAGGAGCTCGACGTCGTCGAGTTGCACGACTGCTTCACCGCCAACGAGCTGATCACCTACGAGGCGCTGGGCCTGACGCCCGAGGGCACGGCGGAGCGCTTCATCGTCGAGGGCGACAACACCTACGGCGGCCGCGTGGTGACCAATCCCTCGGGCGGCCTGCTGTCCAAGGGCCATCCGCTCGGCGCCACCGGGCTCGCCCAATGCGCGGAGCTGGTGTGGCAGTTGCGCGGGCGGGCCGAGCAGCGCCAGGTCGAGGGCGCGCGGCTCGCGCTGCAGCACAACCTGGGCCTCGGCGGCGCTTGCGTCGTGACGCTCTACCAGTCGGCGCAATGATCGACCGCCGCCACATCGGCCATACGCTGCCGCCCTTCCAGGTGGAAGTGGAGAAGGGCCGCCTGCGCTTCTTCGCCAAGGCCACCGGCCAGACCGACCCCGTCTACATCGACGAGGCTGCCGCCCGCGCCGCGGGACATCCGGGCCTGCCTGTGCCGCCGACCTTCCTGTTCTGCCTCGAGATGGAGGCCCCCGATCCCGCCGCCGTCCGCGAGCTGCTGGGCATGGACTACCGCAGCCTGCTGCACGGCGAGCAGGGCTTCACCTACCACGCGATGGCCTACGCCGGCGACACGCTGACCTACAACCAGCGCATCGCGGACATCTACGACAAGAAGGGCGGCGCGCTCGAGTTCGTGGTGCGCACGACCCGCGTCACCAACCAGCACGCCGCGCTGGTGGCCGATCTGCGCTGCGTGACCGTGGTGCGAAATTCATGAGCGAGGGCCTGCCGATGACCGCCACCACCACCACCGCCACGCTTCCCGACTGGGACGCGCTGCAGCCGGGCGACACACTGCCCGCGCTCGAGCTGCCGGCCATCGGCCGGCTCACGCTGGCGCTGTACTGCGGCGCCTCCGGCGACCACAACCCGATCCACGTCGACACCGACTTCGCGCGCGGCGCCGGCATGCCCGACGTGTTCGCGCACGGCATGCTGTCGGCTGCGTGGCTAGGCCGGCTGCTGACCCACTGGGTCCCGCAGTCGGCGATCCGATCGCTGGACCTGCGCTTCGCCGCCATCACCCAGGTCGGCGAGCGCATCCGCTGCACCGGCCGGATCGCCGAGAAGTTCGAGCACGAAGGCCGGCGCTGCGTGCGACTGCATGTAGCGACCACCAACCAGCATGGCGCCCCCAGGCTGACCGGCGAGGCGCTGGTCGCCTGGCCGTGAAACCGAAAAAGGAAAAGACATGAACCGAAAACTCGAAGGCAAGGTCGCCATCGTCTCCGGCTCCGGCCGCGGCATCGGGCGCGAGATCGCGCTCAAGCTGGCGAGCGAAGGCGCGCGCGTGGTCATCAACGACCTCGACGCCGTGCCGGCCGCGCAGACCGTCGACGCCATCGTGGCCGCGGGCGGCAGCGCCGTCGCCTGCGCCGGCAGCGTGACGGACGGCGGCTTCGCCGACCGCTTCGTGGGCACCGCCGTCGAGACCTACGGCGGCCTCGACATCATCGTCAACAACGCCGGCTACACCTGGGACAACGTGGTGCAGAAGATGACCGACGCGCAGTGGGACGCGATGCTGGCCGTGCACCTGACCGCACCCTTCCGGATCCTGCGCGCGGCCTCCAACTTCATCCGCGATGCCGCGAAGCGCGAGGCCGACGAGGGCCGCGAGCTGTTCCGCAAGGTGGTCAACGTCTCGTCCACCTCCGGCGTGTACGGCAACGCGGGCCAGGCCAACTACGCGGCCGCCAAGGCCGGCATCAACGGCCTGACCAAGGCGATGGCCAAGGAATGGGGCCGCTACAGGGTCAACGTCAACAGCGTCGCTTTCGGGCTGATCAAGACCCGCCTGACCGAGGCGGATGCCAGTGCCGGCGCGAGCATCGACATCGAGGGCCGGCAGATCAAGGTCGGCGTCAATCCGCAGATTCTCAAGAACGCCGAGGCCCTGATCCCGCTGGGCCGCGGCGGCACGCCGCAGGAGGCAGCCGGCGCGGTCTACATGTTCTGCATCCCCGAGTCGAACTACGTCAGCGGCCAGGTGCTGGTCTGCGGAGGCGGCCGGCCGTGAATGCCACCCGCCCGTGGATGACGCCGGAACTCGAGATGCTGCGCGACAGCGCGCGCCGCTTCTTCGAGCGTGAATGCGTGCCCCACGAGCCGCGCTGGCGCGCGCAGCAGCATGCCGATCGCGCCATCTGGACGAAGGCCGGCGGGGCCGGCCTGCTGTGCGCCAGCATCCCCGAGGAATACGGCGGCGGCGGCGGCAGCTTCCTGCACGAGGCCGTGGTCTGCGAGGAGCAGATGCGCGCGATGGCGCAGAGCTTCAGCAACAACGTGCACAGCGGCATCGTGGCCCACTACCTGCTGGCCTACGGCACCGAGGAACAGAGGCGCCGCTGGCTGCCGCGCATGGCGACCGGCGAGCTGGTCGCGGCGATCGCGATGACCGAGCCCGGCGCCGGCACCGACCTGCAGCGCATCAAGACGCAGGCGCGGCGCGATGGCGATCATTGGCGCATCACCGGCAGCAAGACCTTCATCACCAACGGCATGCACGCCGGGCTGGTCTGCGTCGCGGCCAAGACGGATGCGGCTGGCGGCTCGAAGGGCATCTCGCTGCTGATGGTCGAGACCGAAGGCACGCCGGGCTTCCGCCGTGGCCCGCTGCTCGACAAGATGGGCCAGAAGACGCTGGACACCACCGAGCTGTTCTTCGACGACGTGCGGGTGAGCGCGGACAACCTGCTCGGCGGCGAGGAAGGCCGCGGCTTCGGGCAGCTCATGCAGCAGCTGCCGCGCGAGCGCCTGCTGATCGCCGTCGGCGCGGTCGCGACCATGCAGCGCGCGATCGCCGAGACCGTGGCCTACGTGCGCGACCGGCAGGTCTTCGGCGAGCCGCTGCTCAAGATGCAGAACACCCKCTTCAAGCTGGCCGAGTGCGAGACCCAGGCGCAGGTTTCGCGCGCCTTCGTTGACGACTGCATCGCGCGCCTGATGGCCGGCCAGCTCGACGTGCCGACCGCGGCGATGGCCAAGTGGTGGACCACCGACGCCTGCTGCCGCATCGTCGACGAGTGCCTGCAGCTGCACGGCGGCTACGGCTTCATGAACGAGTACCCGATCGCGCGGCTCTATGCCGACGTGCGCGTCGGCCGCATCTACGGCGGCGCCAACGAGGTGATGAAGGAGATCATTGCCCGGGCCCTGGAGCGGGCGTCATGAACCTGGCGCCGCACTTGCGCTTCTGGCCCAAGGGCGTCGCGCGCGAGCTGCGCGTCCCGCGCGCGACCTTGCCCGAATGCCTGGACACGGCGGCGCGCCGCTTCCCCGACAAGCCGGCGATCGTGTACTGCGGCGCGACGACCACCTATGCCGAATTGCGGCGGCGCGTCGACGCCCTGGCCGCTTACCTGCAGCAGCGCCTGGGCGTCGCGCCGGGCGAGCGCGTGCTGCTCGCGAGCCAGAACTGCCCGCAGTTCGTCATCGCCTTCTACGCCGTGCTGCGCGCCGGGGCCGTCGTGGTGCCGGTGAACCCGATGAGCAAGGCCGCGGAGGTGCGCCACCATGCCGTCGACAGCGGAGCCCGCGTCGCCTTCGCCGCGCAGGACCTGCTGCCCGCACTCACGCTCGGCGAGGGCGAAGGCGAGCTGCGCCACGTCATCGTCCATGCCTATTCGGATGCCCTCGTTGCGCCGGCAACCGATGACGCACTGCCCGGCTGGGTCACCGCGCCCCGCGCAAGCCTCGACGATGCGTCGCTGCACGGCTTCGAGCAGGCGATCGCGCTCGGGCTGACGCCGGACACGCCGGCGCTGTCCCCCGATGATCTCGCCGTCCTGCCCTACACCTCCGGCACCACGGGCCATCCCAAGGGCTGCATGCACACGCATGCGACGCTGCTGGCATCGCTGGCCTCCTCGGCGGTCTGGAAGCAGTTGCATGTCGAAACGGTCACGCTGGCGGTCGCGCCGCTCTTCCACATGCTGGGCCTGCAGAACGGCATGAACCTGCCGATCTTCCTCGGCGCCACGGCCGTGATGATGCCGCGCTGGGATCCCGCGCTGGCGGCGCGACTGATCGAGCGCCATGCGGTCAGCGCCTGGTCGGCGCCGCCTGCGATGGTGATCGACCTGTTCTGCCATGCGGAGGCGCAGCGTCACGACCTGTCCAGCCTGGCCCTGCTGTCGGGCGGCGGCGCCGCGATGCCCGAAGCGGTTTCGGCCATGCTGTCGCAGCGCTACGGCCTGGCCTACAACGAGGGCTACGGCCTGACCGAGACCGCCTCCTTCCTGCATGCCAACCCGCTCGCGCGCGGCAAGCGCCAGTGCCTGGGCATGCCGACGCAGGGTGTCGAATCGCGCATCGTCGACCCGGTCAGCCTCGAGCCGCTGCCGCCCGGCGAAGTCGGCGAGCTGGTGACGCGCGGCGCGCAGCTGATGAAGGGCTACTGGCGCAATCCGGCCGCCGACCGCGAAGCCTTCATCGAGATCGACGGCCGGCGCTTCTTCCGCACCGGCGACCTGGCCTCGATGGACGAGGAGGGCTATTTCTTCCTGCGCGACCGCCTCAAGCGGATGATCAACGCCTCCGGCTACAAGGTCTGGCCCACCGAGGTCGAGAACGCGATGTACGAGCATCCGGCGATCCACGAGGCCTGCGTGATCGCGGTGCCGGACGGCAAGCGCGGCGAGACCGTCAAGGCGCTGGTGGTGCTGAAGCCGCAGCAGCGCGGCCGTGTCGGCGAAGAGGACATCGTGGCCTGGTGCCGCGAGCGCATGGCGGTCTACAAGGCGCCCCGCGTCGTCGAGTTCCTCGACAGCCTGCCGAAGTCCGGCACCGGAAAGATTCTCTGGCGCGAGCTGCAGGAAGCGCATCGCGTCGCCGCCCAGGAGCCACACCCATGAACGATTTCACGACGCTGCGCTGCGAGCGCCACGGCGGCACCGCCGTGCTGACGCTGGACATGCCGGCCAACCGCAACGCCTTCACCGCCGCGTTGCGCGACGAACTGGCCCAGGTCATCGCGCGGGTGCGCGGCGATGGCGAGGTCCGCGCGCTGGTGCTGACCGGTGCCAACGGCCAGTTCTGTTCCGGCGGCGACCTGCGCGGCATCGCCGAAGCCGAGCTCGACAACGCGGGCTGGCGCGCCCGCATGCAGCGCACGCAGCGCTGGTTCAGCGACCTGATCCTCATGGACAAGCCGGTGATCGCCGCTGTCGATGGCGCCGCCTTCGGCGCCGGCTTCAGCCTGGCGCTGGCCGCCGACTTCGTGCTGGCGACGCCGCGCGCGCGCTTCTGCATGTCCTTCCTCAAGCTGGGCCTGGTGCCGGACTGCGGGGCCTTCTACCTGCTGCCGCGCGTGGTGGGCGCCCAGCGGGCGCGCGAACTGATGCTGTCGGCGCGCGAGGTCGGCGCCGTCGAGGCCCGCGATCTCGGCATCGCGATGGAGCTGCACGACGCCGACCAGCTCATGCCGCGCGCGCTGGCCCTGGCCGAGAGCTTCGCGGGTGCGTCGCCGCTGGCCGTGAGCCTGGTGAAGCGCGCCACCGGCGATGCCGGGGCGCTGGCCGCACTGCTCGATGCCGAGGCGAACGCGCAGGCGCTGGCCTTCGGCAGCGCCGAGCACCGCGACGCGGTGCAGCGCTTTCTCGACAAGCAGCCGTTGCCGTTCCAGTGGCCCGTGAACAAGGAGCGCGCAGCATGATCCCGACCCCTTCCGACGCCGCCACCGGCGTGCAGGCCGTCCACCAGCGCGAGCTCGACGCCGGCCGATTTCTGCTGCAGCACTGCGCCGGTTGCGGCCGCCATGTCTACTACCCGCGCGAGAGCTGCCCGCATTGCGGCAGCACGGCGCTCGAATGGACGGCGCCCGGCGGGCTCGGCACCGTGCATGCCGTGACCACCGTGCGGCGCAAGCCCGCGGACGGCGGCGACCTCAATGTCAGCCTGATCGACCTCGACGAAGGCGTGCGGCTCATGAGCCGGGTCGACAACCTCCCGCCCGATGCCGTGCGCATCGGCCAGCGCGTCAAGGCCCGGGTGCAGCTGAAAGATGGGCGCGGCCTGCTGCTGTTCGACGCCCTCGAGGGAGCCGGGCAATGAGCGCCGGACTGAAGGCATTGCGCGGCAGCGCCGCCATCGTGGGTGTCGCCACCTTCGGCTGCGGCGAGGCGCCCGGCTTCACCGACATGGAGCTGCTGGCGCGCTCGGCCCGGGCGGCCGTGGCCGATGCCGGCCTCGCGATGAGCGACATCGACGGGCTGTGCAGCGCCAGTGCTTCGGCCGCGATGTGGGCCTTGCCGGTGGTCGAGTACCTCGGCCTGAATCCTCGCTACATCGACGGCACGATGCTGGGCGGCAGCAGCTTCATCGCGCACCTGCTGCCGGCGATGCAGGCGATCCGCTCCGGCCAGTGCAGCGCGGTGCTGGTCTGCTACGGCAGCGCGCAGCGCAGCGCCGCCTTCGGCCGGCGCGAGATCGTGGCGGCGCGCCGCTTCCTCGATCCGCAGCCCTACGAGCATCCCTACGAGCCGATGCTGCCGGTGTCCGCCTATGCCCTGGCCGCCTCGCGCCACATGCACGAGTTCGGCAGCACGCGCGAGCAGCTGGCCGACGTGGCGGTGGCGGCGCGCGCCTGGGCGCGGCTCAACCCGGAAGCCTTCATGCGCGAGCCGCTCGCGCGCGAGGACGTGCTGGCCTCCCGCATGGTCTCGGACCCGCTGACCGTGCGCGACTGCTGCCTGGTGACCGATGGCGGCGGCGCGTTCGTGCTGGTGAGCGCGCAGCGCGCCAGGGACCTGCCGAAGAAGCCGGTCTACGTGCTCGGCAACGCCACCGCGGTGTGGAACCGGCAGATCTCCTCGATGGCGGACCTCACGGTCACGGCGGCCAGCCAGTCGGGCCGCGAGGCCTTCGCGATGGCGGGGCTCGCGCCGGCGGACATGGGCGTCGTACAGCTGTACGACGCCTTCACGATCAACACGCTGCTGTTCCTCGAAGACCTGGGCTTCTGCCCCAAGGGCGAGGCCGGCCGCTTCGTCGCCGACGGCGCCATCGCGCCCGGCGGCCGACTGCCGGTCAACACCAACGGCGGCGGCCTGTCCTGCGTGCACCCCGGCATGTACGGCATCTTCGCGCTGATCGAGGCGGTGCGGCAGCTGCGCGGCGAAGCCGGCGACCGGCAGGTGGCGGGCGTCCGCACCGCGCTCGCGCACGGCAA
Organism: Variovorax sp. P1_H2; assembly: GCF_056405295.1. Lineage (NCBI taxonomy): Bacteria > Pseudomonadati > Pseudomonadota > Betaproteobacteria > Burkholderiales > Comamonadaceae > Variovorax > Variovorax sp. P1_H2. The sequence goes on from NZ_JBFUCJ010000081.1 coordinate 22,021, forward strand.
CGGCGGGATGCTGTCGAGCCAGGCCACCGCGATCCTCGGGACCGCCGAGACGCTCTGAACGACCCCATGACAGCGACATCGCCGGCAACCCTTGCACGAAGCGATGCGCCGGATTTTTCAACCCTTCCTGAGGAGACAAGCCCATGGAGACATCGATGCTGCGCAGGCTCTGCGTTGCGGCCGGACTGGCAAGCCTGCTGGCCGTTCCGGCGCTGGCGCAAACGAGCTATCCCAGCCAGCCGCTGAAGCTGATCGTGCCGTATCCCGCCGGCGGTGCCACCGACACGCTGGCGCGCACCGTCGCGCAGAAGCTGCAGGAAGCCTGGGGGCAGGCGGCGATGGTGGAGAACCGTCCCGGCGCCGGTGGCACCATCGGCAACCAGGTCGTGGTCAGGGCGCCGCCCGACGGCCACACGATGCTGATCGGCATCACGGCGCTGATCCAGCAGCCGCCGCTCATGGACAAGCTCCCCTACGATCCGCTCAAGGACCTGGCGCCGGTCACGATCATCGCGCGCAGCCCGAGCCTGCTGGCGGTGCCGCTCGATTCGCCCGCCAAGACCCTGCAGGACTTCATCAAGATGGTGAAAGCCAGCCCCGGCAAGTACAACTTCGGCAGCTACGGCGCCGGCACCTCGGCCCACATCCAGGGCGCGCTGCTGAACATGCAGGCCGGCATCGACCTGGTGCATGTGCCCTTCCAGGGTGCCGCGCCGCTGGTCACCAACCTGGTCGGCGGCCAGCTCGCCTCGGCCTTCATCGACAGCGCCAGCGCGCGGCCGCACCTGAAGTCGATGCGGCCCCTGGCCGTGACCGGCACCCAGCGCATGCCGGGGCTGCCGGACGTGCCGACCTTCGTCGAGCTGGGCTACCACTCCTTCGATCCCTACGGCTGGTTCGGCGTGTTCCTGCCGGCCGGGACGCCGGCGCCGGTGGTGCAGAAGCTGTCGGAGGAGATCAACCGCATCCTGCGCCTGCCGGAGGTCACGGCCAAGATCGAGGCGCTGGGCCTGCAGGTCGCGGGTGGCACGCCGGAAGAATTCCGGAAGGTGCTGCGCGCGGACRCCGCGATCTACGCCAGGATCATCAAGGACGCCAACATCACGCTGGCCCAGTGATTGGGGGGCCTTCTCGGACCTTCGCTGCGCTCTGAAGCGGAGATCCGCGCTGCTGCTAGTTGTGACAGTGGCTTGCCATCGCGCCCGCCGGCTCGGAGAATTCTTCCTGCACGGCACTCTAGCTGCTAGAGGATGTGATGAACCTCGAGCCTGTCCCTTCCGTCGCGCTGGTGGTGGACGACGAGCCGGTGGCCCGCCTGATGGTGAAGCTGACACTGGAAAACCTCGGCTGCGCGCCGGTCCTGGAGGCTGCCGACGGAATCGCGGCGCAGGAGGTCCTGCGCCAGCGCCCGGACGTCGCCCTGGTGCTGACGGACATCATGATGCCGCGGATGGACGGCCTGGAACTGCTGCGCTGGGGACGCCAGGCGGTGCCCGATGCCATGTGGATCGTCCTTTCGGGGTTGGAGACCTTCGACACGGCGATGGCCGCGATCCGGCTGGGGGCGTTCGACTTCCTGCCGAAGTCGCCGCGCTCGGAAGAAATGGGGGTCGTGGTGCGCAATGCGCTCGAGCGGCGGCAGCTGCTGGCTGACCGCGAGCAGCTGCACCGGGCGCTGCAGCGCAAGGTCTGCGAACTCGAACAGACCTCCGAAGTGCTGCGCCGCGATCTCGAGCGCGCGGAGGTCATCCAGCGCGCCTTGCTGCCGCACAGCCCGCCCCCCATGGAGGGCTACTGCATCCAGGCGGTCTACCGGCCGGGGCAGCATGTGGGCGGCGATCTCTACGACGTGGTCCGGCTGGGCGAGCAGCACCTCGCCTTCTACCTGGCCGATGCCACCGGCCACGGGGTGACTTCGGCGATGCTCTCGGTGCTGTTCAAGCAGCGGCTCGTGCTGGTGGACCCGGCGACCGGCCTCCCGCTGCCGCCGGCGGAGGTATTGGCCGCGGTGAACCGCTCGATCTGCGAGGCGCACGCCGCGCCGGGCCTGTTCCTGACGGCCGTCTTCGGCCTGCTGGATACGTCGGACGCGAGCCTCACGCTGGCATCGGCGGGCCATCCGCCAGTGCTGCACGCACGCGATGGCCGCGAAACGCGCCTGATCCGCCGCACGGGGCCCGCGCTCGGGCTGGCGCCGGACGCGCACTTCCAGCAGGAGCGCCTCCAGCTCCTGGCGAGCGACCGGATCCTGCTTTACACCGACGGGCTTCTGCCCTCCGGGTCGGAACGCGAGCTGGAACTGCTGCAGCAGGTGCTCGCCGAACCGCTCTCCAGTGCCCAGCAAGTGATGGCTCGACTTCACGCTGACGCGCCAGCGGGCGTGGACCGGGATGACGTGACCATCCTGCTGATCGACGCGCACGCCGGCGCCTCCTGGTTCGACAACGGCGCCGAGCTCCCCGCGGCTGCCGCATCCGGCGCGCCGCGGCCCGAGAGTGAGGCGGTGTTCTATGGCGAAACTGACCAGGCCGCCTACCTTGCGCTGCGCGGGCGAGCCAGCTGGATGCATTGCGACGCCTTCCATGAAACGGCCCTGGCCGTGCTGGACGGGGGGCGCCCCCTGGTGCTGGACCTCTCCGGCTGCGAGTACATGGACAGCACCTGCCTCGGCACGGTGCACGAGCTGGTCGCCCGGGGCGGCGTGGTGCTCGCGGGGGTGAGGCCGGCCGTGCGCGCCCTGTTCGAGGAACTGAGCATGCAGCAGGTGCTGGCCGCGGTCCGCGAGGACAGCCCCGCCGCGCCCGAGCTCTACGCGCTGGGCGCGGACAGCGACCAGGCGTCGGTGCAGAAGCGGATCCTGCACGCCCACGAGGCCCTTTCCGCGCTGAGCGAGCGCAATCGCGAGGAGTTCAAGGGAGTCGTCGAGGCGCTCCGTGGCGAGCAAGGCGGGCCGAGATGACCGCCGCCATTCGAGTGCTGCATCTCGAGGACGACCCGGCCGATGCGGAGCGCGTCCGGGCCAGGCTGCAGGACGAGGACCTTGGCTGTGATGTCGTCTGGGTGCAGACCCGGGAGGACTTCGTCTCCGCCCTGCATCGGCAAGCCTTCGACCTGATGCTGTCCGACTACGAAGTCGGCGGCCTGGAGATGCTGCGGCAGGTGCGGCAGCAGCGGCCGGAGCTTGCGTTGATCGTGATTGCCACCGCGATGACCGAGGACGAGGCGGTCGCTTGCATGAAGGCCGGCGCCACGGACTATGTCCTCAAGCAGCGGTTGCGGCGCTTGGGTTTCTCGGTGCGGCGAGCGCTCGCCGAGCAAGTGCAAACGGCGGCGCTGCGCCGGGCGGAAGAAGACCTGCGTGCCCTCAACGCCGACCTGGAGGCGCGGGTGCGCCTGCGCACCGCCGAACTGGAAACAGCCAATGCGTTCCTGAATTCGGTGATCCACCACATCCCCTATCAAGTCATGGTCAAGAACGCCATCGACCTGAAGCTCGTCCGCGCCAACCGCGCCATGGAAGAGTTGACGGGGCGCAGCGAGCAGGAGCTGCTCGGCAAGACGATTCACGACTTCGTCAGTTCCCCGGAGGAGGCCGACTTCTTCACGGCCAAGGACAAGGAGGCGCTGGCGCTGGGCCGGGAAGTGGACATCCCCGAGGAGACCCTGCATGCGCACGATGGCAGCGTGCACGTCCTCCACGCGAAGAAGATTCCGATCCTCGACGACGCCGGCCAGCCGCGCTACCTGCTGACCATGGCGGAAGACGTGACGGAGAGGAAGAAGAAGGAGCGTGAAATCGAGCGGCTGAATTCGGCCCTGGCGCAGCGCAGCGCCGAGGTGGAAGCCGCCAACCGCGCCAAGAGCACCTTCCTGGCCACCATGAGCCACGAGATCAGGACGCCCATGAACGGCGTCCTGGGCATGCTGGAACTGCTGAGCCTGACCGAACTGGACGCCGAGCAGCGCGAGACGCTCGGGCTGGTGCGGGAATCGAGCCGGTCGCTGCTGCGCATCATCGACGACATCCTCGATTTTTCGAAGATCGAGGCCGGCAAGCTGGAGATCCGCCCCGAGGTCGTCTCGATCAAGCGCCTGGTCGACGAGGTGCAGAGCCTCTACCTGGGCAATGCCAGCAGCAAGGGCCTGATCGTCCGGCGGATGGTCGATCCGCGCATCAGTCCGGCGCTGCGGGTCGATCCGGTGCGCCTGCGCCAGATTCTCAACAACTTCGTCAGCAACGCGATCAAGTTCACCTCCGAGGGCTGGATCGACATCAACGTGCAATGGCTGGGGCGGGCGGAGGGACAGGAGAAGCTGCGGTTCGAGGTGAAGGACACCGGCATCGGCATCTCTGCGGCGGATCAGCAGCGCCTGTTTCAGCCCTTCAGCCAGGCTGACGGTGACGAGGCGCGGCGGCGGCCGGGCGGCACCGGACTGGGACTGGTCATCTCCCGGCAGCTGGCGCAGATGATGGGAGGCACGATCCGCATGGAAAGCGCGCCCGGGATGGGCACCACGATCATCCTGGAATTGTCGCTTCCGGTCGCCGAGCCCCTGCCAGGCAGCACTGCCGACGACGAGCGGGCGCTCACGACGGCCACGGTCATGCGCCGCGTGGCGCCCGGCACCGCGCAGGCCGAGACGGAGGGAACGCTGGTGCTGCTGGCGGATGACCATCCCGTCAACCGCATGCTGATCCTGCGCCAGATGCGAACGCTGGGCTATGCCGCCAAGACTGCCGAAGACGGCGTCCAGGCCCTGGAGATGTGGAAGGCGGGTCGCTTCGGGCTGGTCATCACCGACTGTCACATGCCCCACATGGACGGCTACGAACTGGCGCGCAGCATCCGCAGGCTGGAATCCGACGCGGGGCGCGAGCGCGTGCCGATCATCGCCTGCACCGCCAACGCGCTGCAGGGAGAGGCCGAGGCGTGCCTCGCTGCCGGCATGGACGACTTCCTGGTCAAGCCGGTGGAATTGGCGCAGCTGACCGACAAGCTCGATCGATGGCTGCCGCTTCCCCGAGCCCCCTCGGCGTCCACCGCTCCCGCCGACGCGAGCCCGGAGGCCGGCCCCTCCGCCAGCCCGATCGACCAGGCGCTCCTCACGGCGACCTGCCTTGGCGACGCAGCGATGGTGGGCGAGGTGCTTGCAGCCTTCCGGCGAACTTGCGAAGACGACTCGGCCGGACTCAGGCAGGCAGTGGCCGCCGAAGACGTCCCCCAGGTCACCCAATGCGCCCACCGCATGGCAGGCGCCAGCAAGATGGTCGGTGCGCTCGCGTTCGCGGCCGCCTGCGAGGACATCGACCGCGCGGGCCGCATCGGCGACTGGAAGGCGGTTCTCGCCGGCATGTCGCCGTTCGAGCGGGAACGACTGCGCCTGGCTGCCTATTTCGAGGGCCGCAAGGAAATAGTGTGAACAGGCCTTAGCGGGCAAGCCCGTCCCATCGGTTTTCCGGTCGAGGCACAGGTGACCGAGCACGTGCCGCCGGCAGACGCTCAGCCTGGCTGCGCGCGCACGGTGGCTGAAGGCACCGCCTACGGGCGCGCCAGCCGGGTCAGTTCGCGGACGTCCGAAGCCGCGCCGAGCGCCCAGCAGGCGCCCAGCAGCGCTGTCGTTTGCGGCACGCCGAGGATCGCGTCCGACAGGCCGTGGAACTTGCGCTCCAGGTCGGCGTCGCTCATCGGGCGCTGCAGCGAGCCGATCGCATGGGCGACCAACACATGCTCGCGGCGGCCGTCCGCGAGCACCGCCGTGACGTCGGCGCTGGCCTCGTCGATGCCGTCGTCGACCGTCGCCACGACCTTCCGGCGCAGCGCGACGACGTCGGGGCGGTTCACGATGTCGTCGGCGAATTCCTCTTCCGCCGCCCGCCCGAACACCAGCCCGGCCGCGCAGCCGTGATAGACGCTGAACTTGCCCTGCAGGCCGTCGGCCGGTTCCTTCTTGCCGGTGAGTTCGAGCACCAGCGAATGGACCTTGAGCTCGATGCGCTCGACCTGCCCGGGCTGGATGCCGCGCTCGCGCAGCTGCACGCAGGCGTCGATGCTCGGATGGATCACGATGCCGCAGGCGAAGGGCTTGTAGCTGTTGAACGAGATCTCGAAGCGCTCGCCGAGTTCGTCGGTGACTTCGTTCCAGGCGTACTTGGTCGACACCACCTGGGCCCAGCCGCGCGGCGCCTCGATCGCCCGCGGGCTCGCGGTGTAGCCGTGCTGCGCCATCAAGGCCGACATCAGGCCGGCACGCGCGGCGCCGCCCGGATGGAAGGGCTTGGTCATGGTGCCGAACTGCTCGCGCAGCCCGACCGGCTGCGAAGCCGCGATGCCGAGCGCCATCGCGGTGCGGTCGGCGTCGAGGCCGAGCAGGCGCGCGCAGCCGGCCGCCGCGCCCAGCATGCCGGTGGTGCCCGTGATGTGCCAGCCGCGGTCGTAGTGGTCGGGATAGACCGTGTTGCCGAGCCGGCAGGCGACGTCGATGCCGAGCACCAGCGCATCGAGCACCGTGCGGCCGCTGGCGCCGGTGTGCTCCGCCAGGGCCAGCACCGCCGAGGCCACGGGGCCGGCCGGATGGATGATGGTCTTGAGGTGCGTGTCGTCGAAATCGAAGGTGTGCGAACTGATGCCGTTGAGCAGTGCGGCGCTGCCGATGTCGACCTTCTCGGCGCGGCCGAGCAGGGTGGCTTGCGGCGCCGGTTGCAGCACCTGCACGGCGGCCAGCGCGGCCTCGACCGCTTCATGCCGTGCGGCGCCGACGGCGCAGCCCAGCCAGTTGAGAAAGGTCCGGTGGGCTTCGTGGTCGACCGCGTCGCTCCAGCCGCGCGAGGCGTGGCCGGCGACGTATTCGGCAAGGATGCGGGTGACGGGGGGGGCGTTGTGGTCGGCGGCGACCTGGGTATTGCGTGCCATGAATGAAAAGTCTTCGCGTGGTCGGTGGGAGTGGAARGGGAAGTCGGGGCTCAGTTTTCGAGCTGGATGTTCCGGTCGCGGGCGAGCTGGGTCCAGCGCGCCACGTCGGCGCGGATGTAGTCGCCGAACTGCTGCGGGCTCATCGGCATGGGCTGGATCGCTTCGATCGACAGYTTCTCGCCCATGTCGGGCGCCTTGAGCACCGTGTTGAGCGTGTCGTTGAGCACCCGCACCACGTCGGCAGGCATGCCGGCCGGACCGACCACGCCGTACCACTGCATGGCTTCGAAGCCCTTCAGGCCGAGTTCCTCGAGCGTCGGCACGTCCTTGATCTGGGGATGGCGGGCCTTGCCCGTGACGGCCAGCGGCCGGGCACGCCCCGACTTGATGTGCGGCATGGCGGCGGCCAGTCCCGGAAACATGGCCTGGGTCTGCCCGCCCATCAGGTCGGTGAACGCCGGCGCGATGCCGCGGTAGGGCACGTGGGTCATCTGCAGGTCCGCCTGCTGCTTGAACAGTTCCATGGTCAGGTGGGTCAGCGATCCGGCACCCGCCGAGCCGTAGCTCAGCTTGTCCGGATTGCGCTTCGCATAGGCGATGAATTGGGCGAAGTCCTTGGCCGGCACATCGACGTTGACCACCAGCACGTTGGGCGTGCCGCCGATCATGCCGATCGGCGTGAAGTCCTTGACGGGGTCGTAGGACAGCCGCCGCGTCGCCGGACTGGTGCCATGGGTGGCGACATAGCCCTGCATCAGCGTGTAGCCGTCGGCCGGCGCGTGGGCGGTGTTCTGCGAGGCGATGACACCGCCGCCGCCGCCCTGGTTGTCGACCACGAAGGTCTGGTTGAGCAGCTTGCCCCATCGCTCGGTCACGGTGCGGCCCACCATGTCGCTGCCGCCCCCCGCCGCCACCGGCACGATGTAGCGGATCGGCCGGTTCGGGAAGGCCTGGGCGCGGGCGAGGCCGTGAAGGCCCGTCAGGGCGAAGGGGAGGGCGAGCGTGAAGGCGCGGCGTTGCATGGACTTGTCTCCTGATGGTTGTTCGGGTTCACGCGGGCGCTGCCGCTCAGGGAGGGCAGCGCTGCAAGCGGCCGTAGGCGTCGTTCACATGGCGCGCCATGAGTGCCTCGCAGCGGGCGATGTCGCCCTTGCGCAGCGCGCGGGCGATCCTGGCGTGCTCGGCGATCGATGCCCGCATGCCGGTGTCCTGCGACAGGTTCTTCAGGCGCGACAGGTGCAGCTTCTGCACCACGCCGCGGTAGCTGTCCGCCAGGACGTGGTTGCCTGCGGCTTCGACGATCGCCCAGTGGAAGTTCAGGTTCTCGTGGTAGTAGCGCTGGACCTCGTGCGCAGCCGCGGCGGCTTTCATCGCGACGATGAAGGCGTCGAGCCGATCGGCCAGCGCGATGCGGGGTTCGTCCGCGAGCCGGGCGGCGCGCCGCCCCGCCAGGCCGTCGAGCAGTCCGCGCATCTCGTACAGATCGCGGACCTCGTCCGCGCTCGGCTCGCGCACGAAGACGCCGGCGTGCTTGCGCGCCACCACCAGCCCGGTGCTCTCGAGCTCGCGCAGCGCCTCTCGCACCGGCACCCGCGAGATGCCGAGCCGGGCAGCGACATCGGGCTCGTTGATGCGCTGGCCGGGCAGCAGTTCACCGCGCAGGATCATCGTCAGCATGTCGTCGCGGACCAGTTTGGCGAGCGGGACGTCGCGCGCGGCGGAGAGGTCTTCAGGGGTGGGTCGGGCGAGCCAGGGCAGCATGGATCATCTTTCGTCTTCGAAATATCGTATACGACTTGGCGAGGGAATACGATAGATATGTTCTCTATTTCAACAAAAGTGTTGACACTTATGAGGATCAAAGAAAACAATTCGATCCTCCAAATTCACCCGCGGCCGCCCGAATGCCCCATCTGCCAGCCTCATCCGCCCTGCAACGCTTCCGCGTCGTCGACCTGACCCAGGTTCGCGCCGGCCCCACGGCCTGCCGCCAGTTGGCCGATTGGGGCGCCGACGTCATCCAGGTCCAGATGCCCGAGCACATGCGTGGCGACGACACCCTGGGCGGGCAGGACGGCTCCGACTACCAGTACACCCACCGCAACAAGCGCTCGATCACGCTCAACCTCAAGGAGGACGCGGGCGTCGAGACGCTGAAGCGGCTGATCGCGGGCGCCGACGTGGTGGTCGAGAACTTCAGGCCCGACGTCAAGTTCAGGCTCGGCATCGACTACGAATCGCTCGCGGCCGACAACCCCGGCCTGGTCTACGCCAGCATCTCCGGCTTCGGCCAGACCGGCCCGCTGGCGACCCGCCCGGGCTTCGACCAGATCGCGCAGGGCATGGGCGGCCTGATGTCGGTGACCGGCCTGTCCGGCGACGGCCCGGTGCGGGTCGGCATCCCGATCGCCGACCTCTGCGCCGGCATCTTCGCGGCGCAGGGCATCCTGGTCGCGCTGCTGGAGCGCGAAGCCTCCGGCCGCGGCCAGTGGCTGCATACCTCGCTGCTGGAGTCGATGGTCTACATGATGGATTTCCAGACCTCGCGCTACCTGGTCGACGGCGAAGTCGCGAGCCAGGCCGGCAACTTCCACCCGACCAGCATCCCGACCGGGGTCTACAAGGCGCGCGACGGCTACCTCAACATCGCCGTCTTCGGCTCCAAGATCTGGGAGCGCTTCTGCCACATCCTCGGTGCGCCCGAATGGATCACCGACCCGCGCTACCACGACAAGCCCGCGCGCTCGGTCAACCGCGATGCGCTCAATGCCGAGATCGAGCGGCGCCTGGCCGCGCAGGACCGCAGCCACTGGATCGAACAGTTCAATGCCGGCGGCGTCGCCTGCGGGCTCATCAGCGACATGCGCGAAGTCTTCGCCGAGCCGCAGATCGCGCATCTCGGCATGGTCAAGGAGGTGGTCTCGCCCCGGCTCGGCCGCCAGCGGCTGGTCGGCCAGCCGATGCAGCTCGAGCGCACGCCCAGCACCATCGCCCGCGCCGCGCCGCGCCGCGGCGAGCACACCGAAGAAGTGCTGCTCGAACTGGGCATCGCCGCCGACGAGATCGCCCGCATGAGAGCCACCGGAGTCTATTGAGATGTCGAACCCCCCCTATGCATCGGGCACCGAGCGCGTCCAGACCTGGCGCGATGCCTCCACCCTGCATATCCGCTTCAACAACCCCGCGCGGCACAACGCGCTGTCGGTCGACATGTGGGAAGCCGTGCCGCCGCTGCTGCGCATCGCGCAGGACGACGACCGGGTGCGGCTGGTCGTCTTCTCCGGCGCCGGCGAGAAGGCCTTCGTCTCGGGCGCGGACATCTCGCAGTTCGAGGACATGCGCGCCGCACGCGAGGCCGTGGCCCGCTACGAGGCGATGGCCGAAGAGGCGCTGACGAGCATCCACGACTTCCCGAAGCCGACGCTGGCCTGCATCCGCGGTTACTGCATCGGCGGCGGCGTCAACGTGGCGATCAGCTGCGACATCCGCATCGCCGCGGCCGACGCCGTGTTCTCGATTCCCGCGGCACGGCTGGGCCTGGGCTACCGCTACTCGGCGATGAAGAACCTGGTCGACCTGATCGGACCGGGCGCGGCCAAGGACCTGTTCTTCACCGCCCGGCGCATCGATGCCGCGGAGGCGAAGTCGCTGGGCCTGGTCTCGCGCTTCTGCGCGCCCGAGGCGCTCGATGCGCTGCTGGCCGAATACACCGGCGCCATCGCCGACAACGCGCCGCTGACCATCGCGGCCGGCAAGGCGATCACGCGCGAGATCCTCAAGCCCTCGCCCGAGCTCGACCTGGCGCTGTGCACCTCGCTGATCCGCGGCTGCTTCGAGAGCGCCGACTACACCGAGGGCCGCAGCGCCTTCATGCAGAAGCGCAAGCCGGTCTTCACCGGCCGCTAGATGTGGCCCCCACGCTCCCTCACTGCGTGTGGTCGCTGCCCCCCGGGGGGGCCGCAGGCCGCCTTGGGGCGGCCCGGCGCCGGCCTGGTCAAACGAACAACGAGAAAGAGAGACACCATGCAGTCCTACTGGATGCAGATGACCGACACGGCCAGCGTGCTGGAACGGCGCGAGACCCCCATGCCCGAGCCCGGACCGCAGCAGCTGCTGTTGCGCATGCGGGCCGCGGCGCTCAACCGCGGCGAGTTCGTGGCCGGCCATGGGCTGCACGGCCAGGTCGGCAGCTGGAAGGCGATCGGCGGCGAGGGCGCCGGCGAGCTTGTCGCCGTGGGCGCGGAAGTCACCCGCTTCAAGCCCGGCGACCGGGTGATGGGCCGCTGCGCCGGCGCCTTCGCCGAGTACGCGCTGATGGACGAGGCCGAGGCCATCGCGGTCCCCGCCGCCCTGTCCTGGGAGGAGGCCGCCGGCATCGCGATGACCTTCCTGGTGTCCTACGACATGCTGGTGCTGCAGGGGCGCGTCCAGGCCGGCGAATGGGTTCTGATCAACGGCGTGTCCTCGGGCGTCGGCGTGGCTTCGCTGCAGCTCGCGAAGGTGCTCGGCGCGAAGGTCATCGGGACCTCGGGCTCGGACGACAAGCTGGCGCTGCTGCGCCCGCTCGGCCTCGACGTCGCGATCCGCACCCGGGCCGCCGATTTCGCCGGCGCGGTGCGGGAGGCCACCGGCGGGCACGGTGCCGACCTGGTCGTCAACACGGTCGGCGGCACCGTCTTCGCCGAGGACATCCGTGCCATGGCCTTCGAGGGCCGGCTCGCCACCGTGGGCTACGTCGACGGCGTGGTGCATGCCGAGCTGGACCTCGCGGCGCTGCACGCGAAGCGGCTGACGCTGTTCGGCGTCTCCAACAAGCTGCGCAGCAAGGCCCAGCGGGCCGCCGCGGTGCCGCGCTTCGTCGCCGAGGTGCTGCCCCACATCGCCGCCGGCGCCATCAGGCCGCAGATCGACCAGGTGTTCGACTTCGCGCGGCTGGCGGACGCCAAGGCGCGCATGGAAGCCGGCGGCCATGTCGGGAAGATCGTCCTGCGCATGCCGACGGCACCCTGATCGCCCCAAAAAGAAGAAGGAGACAAGCCCATGAACACGAGAACCCTGGCCCTGGCCATCGGCCTCTGCGCCTTCGGCAGCACGGCCCCGGCCCAGCCCGGCGACTATCCGAACAGGCCGATCCGGCTGGTCATCGGCTTCGCGCCCGGCGGCGCCGCCGACTACGTGGCGCGCGCCGTCAGCGATGCGCTGGGCAGGGCGCTCGGCCAGCCGGTGGTGGTCGACAACAAGCCGGGCA
>NZ_JBFUCJ010000082.1:0-34038 GCF_056405295.1 Variovorax sp. P1_H2
CTGCTGCCCGAGGTGCGCGAACTGCTGGCGCGCGCGCAGGGGCTGCCGGCGCGGGCCCGCGCGGCGGCGGCCGGCGAGGTCGGCCGGGTGCGGCTGGCCTTCGTCTCGACCATCGGCTTCGACCAGCTGCCGGGCTGGGTGCGGGCGTTCCGCGAGCACAGTCCCCAGGTGGTGCTGGAGCTGGTCGAGGCCACCGGCGACGTGCAGCTGCGGGACCTGGAGCGCGGTGCCATCGACGCCGGCCTGATGCTGCATTCGCCGGGCTTCGCGCCGCCGGGTCTCAGCCACCTGCGGGTGGCGGTCGAGCCGCTGGTGCTGGCGCTGCCCGAGCACCACCCGCTGGCCGCCGCAGCGCAGTTGCCGTGGGAGGCGGTGCTCGGCGAGCCGCTGGTGATCTTCCCGCGCCGCATCGCGCCCTCGCTGCACGACGCGGTCTTCGGGTTGTACCACGCGGCGGGCCGATTGCCGGTCGTGGCGCAGGAGGCGATCCAGATGCAGACCATCGTCAACCTGGTGTCGGCCGGGCTCGGCCTGGCCTGGGTGCCCGAGAGCGTGATGCAGTTTCGCCGCACCGGCGTGGTCTATCGCACGCCCGACGCCGCGGGTGCGCGCGGCAGGAAGCGGCCGCCTGCCGTGCCGCTGTGCGAAACCAGCCTGGTCTGGCAAGAGGACGAGGCCCATCCGGCGCTGGACCGCTTCGTCGCCTTCGTGCGCGAGCGCATGGAGGAGGGCGGCTGAGCGCCCTCAGGCTTCCGATTGGGACTGGAGGTAGTTTTCGAGGCCGAGCTTGTCGATCAGGCCGAGCTGCTTCTCGAGCCAATAGGCATGGTCTTCCTCGGTGTCCTTCAGCTGGGCGAGCAGCAGGTCGCGGCTGACGTAGTCACCGACGCTTTCGCACAGCGCGATGCCCTGCTGCAGCGCCTCGCGCACCTCGTACTCGGTCGCCAGGTCCTTTCGCAACATCTCGGCCACGGTCAGGCCGGGCGTGAATTCCTTCGGGCGCATGTCGGGCAGGCCGCCGAGCATCAGGATGCGCCGGATCAGCGCGTCGGCGTGCTGGGTTTCCTCCTGCATCTCGTGGTCGAGCCGCGTGTACAGCCTGCCGAAGCCCTGGTCCTCGTAGATGCGCGAATGGATGAAGTACTGGTCGCGGGCGGCGAGTTCGCCGCGAACCAGCTGCTTGAGATAGTCGATGACTTGGGGATGGCCCTGCATGTGGTCCTGTCGGATTCCGATTCTGGTACCCAGCGAGTATCGCGCCGAACGCCTCGCTCGGCGGCGGGCTTCGCGAGGGCGGCACAATCTCTCCATGCTCATGTACCCGCAGATCAACCCCGTCGCGCTGCAAATCGGCCCCGTCGCCATCCATTGGTATGGCCTGACCTATCTGGCCGCCTTCGCGCTGTTTTATTTTCTCGGCACCCGCCGCCTTCGGCACGAGCCCTTCCGTTCGGTCACCGGACCGGGCGCCTGGACCCGCAAGGATGTCGAGGACATCCTGTTCCTCGGCGTGATGGGCGTGATCGTCGGGGGCCGGCTCGGCTACTGCCTGTTCTACAAGCCCGGCTACTACCTCGCGCATCCGCTCGAGATCTTGTTCGTCTGGCAGGGCGGCATGAGCTTCCATGGCGGGCTGCTCGGCGTGATCGCCTCGATGGTGTGGTTCGCGCGTTCGCGCGCCCGGCCGTTCTGGCAGGTGATGGATTTCGTCGCCCCCTGCGTGCCGACCGGGCTGGCCGCGGGACGGGTCGGCAATTTCATCAACGGCGAACTCTGGGGCCGCTTCAGCAGCCCGGACCTGCCCTGGGGCATGGTGTTTCCGCAAAGCGGCTCGATGCTGCCGCGCCATCCCTCGCAGGTCTACCAGTTCCTGCTCGAGGGCCTGCTGCTGTTCGCGCTGCTGTGGCTCTACGCGCGCAAGGACCGCGGCGAACGGCGCGTCTCGGCGGTGTTCCTGATCGGCTACGGCCTGATGCGCTTCATCGCCGAGTACTTCCGCGAGCCCGACGACTTCCTGGGCCTGCTGGCGCTCAACATGAGCATGGGCCAGTGGCTCTGCGTGCCGATGATCGCCTTCGGGCTCTGGCTCTATGCCAGCGCGCGGCCTGCGGCGGTGGCCGGTGCTCTCAGGGGTTGAGCGGCGGCCCGCGGGGCCGGGTATCTCCGGAGGCGACAGGGCGTTGCGCGCCAGGCCCCGCGTTCGCATAATTACGCGTAATTACGGAATTCGCCCATGCGCCTGGTCCAGAACTCCCTGCACGACGAAGTCGCCGCCACCCTGCGCGAAGAGATCTTCGGCGGGGTGCTGGCGCCGGGCGCCTTCATCGACGAGGCGTCGGTGTGCGAGCGCCTGCAGATCTCGCGCACGCCCTTGCGCGAGGCGCTCAAGGTGCTGACGGCCGAAGGCCTGCTGCGGCACGAGCCGCGCCGCGGCTGCTTCGTCGCYGAGGTCACGCAGCGCGACCTCGACGAGATCTTCCCGGTGATCGCGCTGCTCGAGGGCCGCTGCGCCTGGGAGGCCGCGCGCCATGCCAGCGACGCCGATCTCGCCGCGCTCGAGGCGCTCCACGACCGGCTCGCGAAGCACGCGCGGGCGCGCCGCATCAACGACTACTACGCGACCAATTTCGCGATCCACGAGGCGATCATCATGCTGGCCGACAACCGCTGGCTGGCGCAGGTGATCGGCGACCTGCGCAAGATCCTCAAGCTGGCGCGGCAGCAGCAGCTGCATGCGCCGGGACGGCTCGAGCAGAGCCTGTCCGAGCATCTCGCGGTGTTCGCCGCGCTCAAGGCGCGCGACAGCGACGGCGCCGAGGCGGCGATGCGCACCCACCTGAACCGCCAGCGCGAGGCCCTGCGGGCGGTCGCGCTGCAACAGAAGGCGAAGCTGATCTCATGAATGCCGGCGACTGGATCACGCGCGGCGTCTCGCTGCTGCGTCCGGGGCATTCGCCCGACGGCGCGAAGCCGGCCGCCGATGCCACCCGGGCGAAGAAGGGCGCGGCGGGCCCGCGCCCGCTCGCCGAGCGGCTCGAAGCCACGCTGCGCCGACCGGGCGAGGCGCTGGCACCGCGCGCGCTGCGGCGTGCACTGGTCGAACTGCAGGCGGTGCTCGATCCCCGCATCAGCGAGGTCGAGGCCGGGCGTCGCGCGCACGCGGTGGTGCAGTGGTATGGCGGCCGCGAACTCGACCAACGGCGCGACATCTGGCTGCTCATGAGCGAACGTTTCGCACCCGATGTGCACAAGCTCAGCAGCGCCCGCGACCGGCACGAGGCGGCGGTCGGCACGCCCGACGAGGGCCAGGCCGAGATCGGGTTGCGGCGCGCGCTGGCCTCGCCGCGCGCGCGGCTGCTGCAGCGCTTCGCGATCGATGCCGACGGCATGCGCTTCCTGGTCGACCTGCGCGCCGAGCTGCTGCCGTACCTGAAGGGCGATCGCCGGCTGCTGCCGCTCGACGCCGAGCTCGAGCACCTGTTCTCGACCTGGTTCGACATGGCCTTCCTCGACCTGCGGCGCATCTGCTGGGACTCGCCGGCCTCGCTGATCGAGAAGCTGATCCAGTACGAGGCGGTGCACGACATCAAGAGCTGGGCCGACGTCAAGAACCGGCTCGACAGCGACCGCCGCTGCTATGGCTTCTTCCATCCGCGGTTGCCCAATACGCCGCTGATCTTCGTCGAGGTGGCGCTGGTCGACCGCATCAGTGAGGGCATCGTGCCGCTGCTCGACGAGGCCGCGGCGCTGGTCAGGCCGGACAAGGCGACGACCGCGATCTTCTACTCGATCAGCAGCACGCAGACCGGATTGCGGGGCGTCAGCTTCGGCGACTCGCTGATCAAGCGCGTGGTCGAGACGCTGCAGGAGGAACTGCCACGGCTGAAGACCTTCGCGACCTTGTCGCCGATCCCGGGTTTTCGCGGCTGGCTGGCGAAGCACGCCGCCGAGCTGCTCGAGCGGCTCGACGAGAAGCGTTCCGCCGATCTGGGCCGCGCCATCGGCTCGCTGCCGCCGACGACCGAGCGCTTCCTCGCCGCCGCGGACGACGCGAATGCGCTCGACGCCAGGTCGCCGGTGCGCCAGCTGCTGTTGAATGCGGCCGCCGAGTACCTCGGCCGCGCCACGGTCGACGGCAAGCCGGTCGATCCGGTGGCGCGCTTCCATCTCGGCAACGGGGCGCGGGTGGAGCGTCTCAACTGGGCCGGCGACCCGTCGCCGAAAGGCTTCAGGCAGTCCTACGGCCTGATGGTCAACTACCTCTACGATCTCAAGCGGCTCGACAAGCACCGCACCCTGCTCGCGCAGGGCAGGGTGGCGGTCTCGGGCGGTATTGACGACCTGTTCCTCAAGGGCTGAGAAAAAAAAGGGGCCGTTCCGAATCGGCGCGCAGCAGGCCCCGGCGCAAGACTGTCAGACAAGTACAGGAGACAAGCGATGGGTCCAGGTTTTCAACGGCGCGACGTGCTGCGCCTGGCGGCAGCGAGCGCTGCCGTTCTCGCGGGCAGCGCGCGGGCGCAATCGAACTGGCCGACCCGGCCGGTGACGATGGTCGTTCCGTTCCCGGCCGGTGGCGGCACCGACGCTTTCGCGCGGCCGCTGTCGGCGCAGTTCAGCAGGCTCACCGGGCAGACGCTGGTGATCGACAACCGCGGCGGCGCCGGCGGCACCCTCGGCGCCAGCATCGCCGCCAAGGCGGCGCCGGACGGCTACACGCTCTTTATGGGCGCGGTGCATCACGCGATCGCGCCGTCGATCTATCCCAAGCTCGACTACGACCTCGAGAAGGACTTCGTGCCGCTGCTGCTGCTGGCCAACGTGCCGCAGGTGGTGGTGGTGAACCCGAAGCGGATCACCGAGGCGACGCTCAAGGCCTTCGTCGCCAACGCCAAGCAGAACCCGGGCAAGCTCAACTACGCCTCGGCCGGCGCCGGCACCTCGCACCACCTGGCCGGCGAGCTGTTCAAGCTGCAGACCGGCACCTACATCACGCACATTCCCTACCGCGGCGCCGGGCCGGCGCTGCAGGACCTGATCGCCGGCAACGTCGACGTCATGTTCGACGGGCTCGGCTCGTCGGCCCAGCACATCAAGGCCGGCCGGATCAAGGCGCTGATGGTCGCCGGCGGCAAGCGCAATGCGGCCTTCCCGGACGTCCCCTGCGCGGCCGAGGTGGGCTTGCCCGACTACACCGTGACGACCTGGTACGGCCTCTGGGCGCCCAAGGGCACGCCCGCCGACGTGCAGGCGAGGATCGTCGACGACATGAGGAAGGCGCTCGCCACGGACGAGCTGAAGGCGATCTGGGCCAACAATGGCTCGGAGATCCCGAACCTCACCCAGGCCGCCTATGGCGCCTTCGTGAATTCGGAGATCAAGCGCTGGGCCGCGGTGGTCAAGGCCTCGGGGGCCAAGCTCGAATGAGCGCCGYGCCGGGYCGCCCCAAGCAAGCTCGCGCCCCCTCGGGGGGCAGCGAGGACACGCAGTGCCGAGCGTGGGGGCTCGAATGAGCGCCGCGCCGGGCCGCCCCAAGCAAGCTCGCRCCCCCTCGGGGGGCRGCGAGGACACGMAGTGCCGAGCGTGGGGGCTCGAATGAGCGCCGCGCCGAACGCGGGGGCGCGAATGACGGCGTCGATCGGTTTGCGCATCGAGGGGCCGCTGGCCTTCGTGACCCTGCAGAACCCCGGTCGGCTGAACGCGATGACGCGCGGCATGTGGCGCGAACTGCGCGAAGTCTTCGAGCGGCTGGCGCCCATGAGCGCCGCGCCGGGCCGCTCCCAAGCAAGCTCGCGCCGCAGTGCGAAGCACGAAGGTACTCCAGTGAGCGCGCTGCGCTGTGTCGTCGTCGGCGGCGAGGGCGGCGCCTTCTGCGCCGGCGGCGACATCTCGGAATACCCGTCCTTCCGCTTCGACGCCGCCAGCCTGCGTGCGTTCCACGAGGACGAGGTCTGGGCCGCGCTGGCAGCGATGCTGGCTTGCGAACTGCCGCTGGTGGCCCGCATCGAGGGCGCCTGCATGGGTGCCGGGCTCGAGATCGCGAGCTGCTGCGACATCCGCCTGGCCGCTGCGTCGGCCAAGTTCGGCGCACCGATCGCCAAGCTCGGCTTCCCGATGGCGCCGCGCGAGGCAGCGCTGGTGCAGGGCGCGATCGGCGACGTGCTGGCGCGCGACATGCTGCTGGCGGCCGGCGTCCACGGGGCGCAGCGCCTCTGCGACGCCGGCTTCCTGTTGCGCGTGCTGCCCGACGTCGAACTGGCAGCGGAGGTGCTGGCGCATGCCCGGCGCATCGCGACGCTGGCGCCAGCGGCCGCGCGCCTCAACAAGGCGACCTTCGCCGCGCTGCGGCAGGCCGGCGCGCAGCAGGCGGTCGCGCCGCTGATTGCCGGCGCCTACGATTACGCCGACTCCGCCGAGCATCGCGAAGGCATCGCCGCCTTCCTCGCCAAGCGGCCGCCCGTCTTTTGAGATCCCCATGACCGACACGCCCAACGCCAATCTCTTCGCCGTGCTGCGCGCGGCTTTCCCTTCCGATCTCGATGCCATCGCGGTCGAGACCGACGACGGCCTGTTCTATTCGTGGCGCGACCTCGATCGCGCCAGCGCGATGATCGCCAACCTGCTGGATGCGCTGGGCCTCGAGAAGGGCGCCCGCATCGCGGTCCAGGTCGAGAAGTCGGTCGAGGCCATGATGCTGTACCTGGCGACCTTGCGCGCGGGCTATGTCTTCCTGCCGCTCAACACCGCCTACCGGGGCGCCGAGATCGCGTACTTCATCGGCAACGCCGAACCGGCCGTGGTGGTCTGCAGCAGCGCCAACGCCTCGTGGGTCGGCCCGATCGCGACCGCCGCGGGCACCCGCCATCTCTTCACGCTCGACGACGACCGCAGCGGCACGCTGCTCGAGGCGGCCGCCCGCTGCAGCGACCAGCACGATGTCGCCCTGAAGAGCGAGGACGATCTCGCCGCCATCCTCTACACCAGCGGCACCACCGGCCGCAGCAAGGGCGCGATGCTGACGCACCGCAACCTGTCGTCGAACGCCAAGGTGCTGAAGGACTACTGGGGCTGGCGCAGCGGCGATGTGCTGATCCACGCGCTGCCGATCTTCCATGTGCACGGGCTCTTCGTCGCGATCCACGGCGCGCTGATCAGCGGCAGCAAGATGATCTGGCTCAACCGCTTCGACCCTGCGCGCGTCGTCGCCCGGCTGCCCGAGGCGACCGTCTTCATGGGCGTGCCGACCCTTTACGTGCGCATGCTGGCCGAGCGCGGACTGACGAAGAAGGCCTGCCGCGACATGCGGGTCTTCATCTCCGGTTCGGCGCCGCTCCTGATCGACACCTTCAATGCCTGGCGCGAGCGCACCGGCCACACCATCCTCGAGCGCTACGGCATGAGCGAGACGGCCATGCTGACTTCCAACCCCTACAGCCCGGTGCAGGGCGAGCGCCGTGGCGGCACGGTCGGCTTCCCCTTGCCGGGCGTGCGCCTGCGGGTGCGCGACGATGCCGGCGAGCCGTGCCCGACCGACGAGATCGGCCACATCGAGGTCGACGGCCCGAACGTGTTCGCCGGCTATTGGCGGATGCCGGAGAAGACCCGGGAAGAGTTCACGGCCGACGGCTACTTCAGGACCGGCGACGTCGGCAAAGTCGACGGCCTGGGCTATGTCACGATCGTCGGGCGCAGCAAGGACCTGATCATCAGCGGCGGCTACAACGTCTATCCGGCCGAGGTCGAGGGCTACATCAACGAACTGGCCGGGGTGGCCGAGAGCGCCATCGTCGGCGTGCCGCACGTCGACTTCGGGGAGGTCGGCGTGGCCATCGTGACGGCCCGCGCCGGTGCCTCGATCGACGGCGACGCGATCATTGCCGAGCTCAAGGCGAAGCTCGCCAACTTCAAGATCCCAAAGCGCTGCTTCGTGGTGCCCGAGCTGCCGCGCAATGCGATGGGGAAGGTGCAGAAGGCGCTGCTCCGGGAGCAGCACAAGGGGCTGTTCGCGCGCGAGGGGTGAAGAAGGGGGCCGCCTCGGGAGCGGCCCGGCCCGCCTACTGGACCAGCAGCACCGAGATGTCGGTCTCGGACACCACCTTGGTCGCGACCGATCCCATCAGCGCCCGGCCCAGCAGGCCATGGCCGTGCGTGCCCATCACGATCAGTTCGGCGCCGCAGGCATTGGCGGCCTTGAGGATTTCTTCGGCAGCGTGGCCGTGGCGCTGGTCGAGCGTGTAGTTGGTGATGCCGTAGCTCGCCAGCGTGGCCTTGACCGGCTCGACGACCTTGGCCGTTTCCTCGGCGTAGTAGTCGCGCACGATCTCCTTGCTCAGGTGGCGCGTGACATGGCCCGGCACGCCGATGCAGACATGCACCACCACCAGTTCGTTGCCATCGATGAACATGTTGCGATGCTTCGCCAGGTAGTCGAGCGCCTTCGTCGTGTGGTCGCTGCCGTCAACGGCGATCAGGATCTTCATGCGTGGCCTCTTTCATTGATTCTCGATGCGCGGTGAAGGCACCGCGTGCGGCGTTTATAAACCGGACTCAGCGCAGCACCAAGACCGGCAGGTCCGAATGGGTGAGCACATGCTGGGTCTCGCTGCCCAGCAGCAGGCGCCTGATGCCCCGGCGGCCGTGCGAGGCCATCACGATCGTGTCGCTGCCGTGCTTCTTCGCGGCCGCGATGATCGCCTCGCCCACCAGGTCGCCGCTGACCGTCGTGGTCTGGATCCGGACGCCGCTGGCCTCGGCCAGCTTGGCGATCTCATCGAGCGTGGCTTGCGCCGATTCTGCCCACTGCCTTTCGATGCGCCCGATGTCTTCAGGCGTGAAGACCGCGGCGCCGTCGAAGTAGTTGGTCGGATAGCGCGGCACCACGGTCAGCGCGAGCAGCTCGGCGCCGCTCCGTGCGGCCAGTGCGATGGCGCTCTCCACGGCCTTCTTCGAGAGCGGGGAGCCGTCGGTGGCGACCAGGATTCGCTTGAACATGAATGCTCCTGTGGTTGGACCGCACGAGCTTAATACAAGGGCCGCGCGGCCTGGCTTGATTCCGGTCAAGCGTGGGGGAATGCGCGGCCGGCCGACCTCAGCCGTGCAGCCCCTTCCAGAGCATGTAGGCTGCCAGCAGGTAGAGGATGCTCGCGAACACGCGCTTGAGCTTGCCGACCGGCAGCTTGTGTGCGGCCCGCGCGCCCAACGGCGCCACGGCGAAGCTGCAGATGGCGATCACAGCCAGCGCCGGCAGCCAGATGTAGCCGAAGGAGCCTGCCGGCAGGTCTTGCACCGAGTGGCCGCTGGCCACGTAGCCGACCACGTTGGCGACCGCGATCGGGAAGCCCAGTGCGGCGCTGGTGGCGACCGCATTGTGGATCGCGACGTTGCACCAGGTCATGAAGGGCACGCTGATGAAGCCGCCGCCGGCGCCGACCAGGCCGGAGATGAAACCGATCGCGCCGCCGGCGGCGAACTGGCCTGCGGTGCCCGGCATCTGGCGCGTCGGCTTGGGCTTCTTGTCGAGGAACATCCGGGTGGCCGAGAAGCCGACGAAGAGGGCGAAGAAGATCGCCAGCGCGCTGCCCTTGAGCAGGCTGAAGACGCCCAGGCTGCCCAGCAGGCTGCCGGCCACGATGCCGGGCGCCAGCCGCTTGACGATGTCCCAGCGCACGGCGCCCCGCTTGTGATGGGCCCGCACGCTCGAGATCGAGGTGAAGATGATGGTCGCCATCGAGGTCGCGATCGCCATCTTGACCGACAGGTCGGCGGCGACGCCGCGGTGGCCGAGGATGATCGTGATGAACGGCACCATCAGCATGCCGCCGCCGATGCCGAGCAGGCCGGCAAGGAATCCGGTGCCGACACCGAGCAGGGCGAGTTCGGCGATCAACAGGATTTCGATCATCATTGGCACGGTTCCAGAAAAAAGCCACGGCACCCGTCGCGGGTGCCGTGGCTGTCATCGAAAAGGTGTCTGCGAGTGTGAGCCGGACCCGCATCCTGAACCAGGGTTCAGGTGGGCGAGGTCAGCAAGGCTTCGGGTTCATCTGACGCGAGATGATCACACCCGCCAAGCGATGTTCCAAGCCCTGCTCCGTAGAGCATTGGTACAAGGAAATATAAAGCCCAGCTTCGCACCGCAGACGATGCGTATTTTACGCCCGCTGCCGGCGCTGCGGACGCGCAATCTTTTCAATCGCGCTGCCCGGCCTGGGGGCGAGTTGGTTCTAGAGCAAATGTCCGTCGCCGGCGAGGGCCTGGTCGAGGCGCTGGACCAGTTGCGCGGCGCGGGCGTCCTCTTCGGTGGCGTCAGGGGCTGCAGCAGGCGCCGGCGCCGGCGCGGCTTCGCGCTGCACCAGGTCGAAGGCCAGGTTCAACGAGGCCAGCACCGCGATCCGGTCGCGCGCCTTGACCTTGCCGGCGTCGCGGATCTTGCACATCGCGGCATCGACGCGTTCGACCGCTTCGCGCAGTTGCGCTTCGCCGCCTTCAGGGCAGCCGAGCAGGTAGCTCTGGCCCATGATCTGGACTTCTATTTGTTTCATCAGGGAGCGCTGGCGTCTTGGCCGGGATCGGCGGGCAGTTGGTCGAGCAGGGCATCGAGCCGCGTGCGCGCCGCGGCAAGCCGCGATTTGAGGGTGTCGCGTTCGCGCGTGAGCGCGTCGACCTGGTCCTGGAGCAGCGCATTGGTGCGCTGTACTTCCTCATGGCGCACGAGCAGGCGTTCGACGCGCTCGGCGATCTGGTCAATACGGCTCGGTGCAGGCATGGAGGGCGATTGTAGTTTCCGGCGCTGCTGCGTTTTCATCGCAGTCCGGAAGGCCTACGCCAACAAACCCTACAATTCCGCGCGTTGGTGCTCGCGCCGCGGTTCACGCGTCGCAGTTCAACGGGAAGCAGGAGGCGAAGCCCATCGGGCCGGTCCAACCTGCGCTGCCCCCGCAACGGTCAAGCAGCCGGCATCCTCGGATGCCGCCCTCGTCAATCAGCCACTGGGCGCCCTGAAACAGGTGCCTGGGAAGGCGGCGAGGGTTGTGCCGCCAGCCCGGATACCGGCCAACGAGGCGGCCGCCGCATGGCTAGAAGCATGACGGTGGCCATGACGTCCAAGCGCCGGCGGGGAAGCCGGCGAAGGGCATTGATCTTTGTCGCTCCCATGAAAATCTGCGTTTCTTCCACGCGCGTGTCCCGCAGCGCTTCACCGTGGCCGCGTCCGCGCGCCCATGCCGTCTCGCTGGCCGTCGCTTCCCTGATGGCTGGCGTTGCCGGGCTGCCCGCACCGGCCTTGGCCCAGGAGGCCGCCGCGCCTGCGCTGCCCGAAATGGTGGTGACCGCCACGCGCGTTGCCACCCGTGCCGACGAACTGGTGTCGGACACGGTGGTCATCGAGCGGGCCCAGATCGAGCAGCAGGCGAGCCGCACGCTGCCAGAAATCCTGGCCCGCATGGCCGGGGTCCAGATCTCGGCCACCGGCGGCCTGGGCAAGGGCAGCAGCGTCTACATCCGCGGCGCCGAAGCGCGCCACACCATCCTCTTGATCGACGGCGTGCGCTACGGCTCGGCGACCCTCGGCACGCCGGTCTGGGACAACATCCCGGTCGAACTGATCGACCGCATCGAAGTGGTCAAGGGACCGGCCTCGGCGCTCTACGGCAGCGACGGCGTCGGCGGCGTGGTGCAGATCTTCACGCGCAAGGCGGCGCCGGGCGAGACGATATTCAACCCGCGCGCCTCGACCACCCTCGGCAGCGACAACTACAAGCAGATCACCGGCGGCTTCAGCGGCGCCTCGGGGGCGGCGACCTACTCGCTCGACCTCACGCGGACCCTGGTCGACAGCTTCTCGTCCACCAACCGCAACGTGCAGTTCGGCAACTTCAACCCCGACCGCGATCCGTTCTCGCAGACCGGTGCCAACGCCTCGTTCGGCTACCAGCTCAATCAGGACTGGAAGGTCGACGCCGGCATGCTCTATGCCGATGGCCTGAACCACTACGACGACGGCCCGGGGCGCGACACGCGCGGCATCCTTCGGACCGAGAACGGCTATGTCGGTGTCACCGGCCGGGTGCTGTCGAATTGGACCACCCAGCTGCAATACTCGCGCAGCGAGGACTACAGCCGCGCCATCGTGGCGGCACCGTTCAACGTGCCGGGCCTGTTCGACACGACGCAGAACCAGTACCTCTGGCAGAACGACATCGTGACCTCGATCGGCACCGTGGTGGCCGGCCTCGAGCGCCGCGAGCAGGACGTCAACAGCGACACCCGGTACACCGTGACCGATCGCACCATCGACTCCGGCTTCGTCGGCCTGAACGGCAACGCCGGCGCCCACAGCTGGCAGGTCAATGCGCGGCACGACAGCAATTCGCAGTTCGGCGATGCCGACACCTGGTTCGCCGGCTACGCCTATCGCATCACGCCGAACTGGCGCGTCAGCCTGTCGCAGGGCACCAGCTTCGCGGCACCGTCGTTCAACCAGCTCTACTACCCGGGCTTCGGCAATCCGGCGCTGCAGCCCGAGGAGGGCAAGAACACCGATGCCAGCATCACCTGGACCCAGGGTGCCCATACCGTCAAGCTGGTGGGCTACGACAACAAGATCCAGGGCTTCATCACCAGCACCACGCTGCCGCAGAACATTCCCGAGGCGCGCATCACCGGCGGCACGCTGAGCTACGACGGCCAGTTCGACGGGCTGGGATTGCACGCCAGCTACGACTCGCTCGATCCGCGCAACGAGGTCACCGGCAAGCAACTGCCGCGCCGGGCGAAGAACCAGGCGACGCTGGCGATCGACTACAGCACGGGACCCTGGAAGCTCGGCGCCTCGGCGCTCAGCGTGGGCAGCCGCTTTGACGACGCGGCCAATACGCGCACACTCGGCGCCTACACCACGATCGATCTCTATGTGGACTATCGCTTTGCCAAGGACTGGACGGTGCAGGGCCGCATCACCAACCTGACCGATGAACACTACGAAACGGCCTTTGGCTACAACCAGGCCGGATTCGGCGCCTACCTGACCCTGCGGTGGCAACCGAAGAAATGAGCATCGCCCGCCGCGAACTGATCCTCGGGGGACAGAAGAGCGGCAAGTCGCGCCGCGGCGAGCACCTGGCCGCGGCGTGGCTGGCGCGCTCTTGCTCGCACCGCGCGGTGCTGGTCGCCACGGCGCGGGCCCTGGACGAGGAGATGCTGGCGCGCGTCACCCGGCACCGCGAGGACCGGGCGGCGCGGGTGCCTGCCCTGGTCACGGTCGAGGAGCCGGTGGCGCTGGCGCAGGCGATCCGCGAACGCGGCGGTCCCGGCACGCTGGTGCTGGTCGATTGCCTGACCTTGTGGCTGACCAACCTGATGATGCCCTTCGGGGCGCCGCGCGCGCCCTTGCCGGTCGATCGCGCGGTCGCCGAGTTGCTGTGCGCGATCGATGAGGCGCCCGGGCCGCTGGTGCTGGTCGGCAACGAGATCGGCCTCGGCGTGATCCCGCTGGGCCGCGAGGCCCGCGCCTTCGTCGACGCGCTGGGCTTGCTGAACCAGCAGGTCGCCGCGGCCTGCGAGCGCGTCACGCTGATGGCGGCCGGGCTGCCGCTGAGCATCAAGGACGCCTCATGAGGGGCCTCGTCCGGCTGTGGCTCGCCGCGTGCCTGTGCGCGCTGGCGCTGGCTGCCCAGGCGATCGTCGTGACCGACGAACGCGGCGTCGGCGTCGAGCTGCCGAAGCCGCCGCGGCGCATCGTGACCCTGCTGCCGTCGCTGACCGAATCGGTCTGCGCGCTCGGCGCCTGCGACCGGCTGGTCGGCGTCGACCGCTATTCGAACTGGCCGGCTTCGGTGCGGGGGCTGCCGCAGGTCGGCGGCGGCATCGACCCGAACGTCGAGGCCATCGTCGCGCTCAAGCCCGACGTGGTGCTGCTCGCGAAGTCGTCGCGCGTCACCGACCGGCTCGAGGCGCTCGGGCTCAAGGTGGTGGTGCTCGAGCCGAAGAACCATGCCGATGTCCGGCGCGTGCTCGATGCGCTGGGCCAGGTGCTGGGCGCGGGCGATCCGCGGGCGGTTTGGCGCGAGATCGACGCCAGCGTGTCGGCGGCGGCGCAGTCGCTGCCCGAGAGCGTGAAGCGCACGCGCGTGTATTTCGAGGTCAACAGCGCTCCCTATGCGGCCGGCGAGGCGTCCTTCATCGGCGAGACTCTCGCGCGGCTCGGGGCGAAGAACATCGTGCCGCCCTCGCTGGGTCCGTTCCCGAAGCTCAATCCCGAGTTCGTGGTGCGCGCCGATCCCGACCTGATCATGGTCGGCGAACGCAGCGCCCAGGGGCTGGAGCAGCGGCCGGGCTGGGGTCGCATCAAGGCCGTGCGCGAGGGCCGCATCTGCCGCTTCACGGCCGAGCAATCCGATGTGCTGGTCCGGCCCGGGCCGCGCATGGGGGAAGCGGCGCGCCTGATGGCCGAGTGCCTGCAGGAGCGCCGGTGAAGGGCGAGCATCGTCGCGCACTGCTGCTGGGCATTGCGCTGCTGCTGGCGGGCGTGGCGCTGCTGGCGCTGGGCGCCGGCATCGGCAGCACGGGTTTCGAGAACCTGCTGGCGGCGGCCGTCGATCCCGTGGCGCTGCAGATCGTGCGCGACATCCGTCTGCCGCGCACGTTCGGCGCCTGGCTCGCGGGCGCGCTGCTGGGGCTGGCGGGTGCGGTCGCACAGGGGCTGTTCCGCAATCCGCTGGCCGATCCCTATCTGCTCGGCAGCGCCTCGGGTGCCTCGCTCGGCGTTGCGCTGGCGCTCTGGCTGTTCGGCTTGTCGCCGACCAGCACGCAGTGGGTGGTGCGGCTCGGGCTCACGGGCGCGGCCTTCCTCGGCGCCGTTCTGGCGGTGCTGCTGACCTTGCTGCTGGCGCGCGGCGTGCAGCAGACACTGAGGCTGCTGCTGGCGGGCGTGATCGTCGGCGTCGTGCTCGGCGCCGCCAAGGACCTGCTGACCATCGCCTCGACCGACATCCTCCAGGCCATCCAGGGCTTCATGCTCGGCAGCACGGGCCTGGTCGGCTGGGGCGCGTGCGCCGTCATGGGCGGGGTCGGCGCGGTCTGCCTGCTGCTCGCCTGGGCGTTGGCGCCGGTGCTCGACGGCCTGGCGCTCGGCGAGTCGACGGCGGCCAGCCTCGGCTTGCCGCTGGGCGCGATGCGCGCCGCGCTGGTCGCGGTGCTGGCACTGGCGACCGGCGCCGCGGTGGCGCAGACCGGGCTGATCGCCTTCGTCGGTCTGGCGGCGCCGCACCTGGTGCGATCGGTGGTGAAGACCACGCATGCGCGGCTGATCGTGCTGTCGACCGCGATGGGCGGCCTGCTGCTGATGGCCGCCGACCTGCTGGCACGCTGGCTGGTCGCGCCGCAGGAACTGCCGGTCGGCGTGCTGACCGCGGTGCTCGGGGGCAGCTACCTGCTGTGGCTGATGCACCGGCGCAGCGCGCGGGGTGGGTTGTGAGCCGCCCGATGGCCGCGATGGACCGGGCCGCGCTGGAAGCACGCGGCGTCACGGCTCGGCTGGGCATCGCAGAGGTGCTGCATGGCATCGATCTGTCGCTGGCGGCAGGGCGCTGGACCAGCATCGTCGGACCCAACGGCGCCGGCAAGTCGACCTTGCTCAAGGTGCTCGCCGGCCTGCTGGCACATGGCGGCGAAGTGCTGATGCAGGGGCAGCGGCTGAATACGCTGTCCGGACGTTCGCGTGCGCGGCGGCTGTCCTGGCTGGGCCAGGGTGGGGCGGGCGAAGGCAGTGCCGACGACCTGATGGTCTACGACGTCGCGATGCTCGGCCGCCTGCCGCACCAGCGTTGGCTGGCCGCGCCCAGCGAGGCCGATTGCGCGGCCGTCGAGCGCGCGCTGCGCAGCACCCAGGCCTGGGAATGGCGCGACCGGCCGCTCGGCCAGTTGTCGGGCGGCGAGCGGCAGCGGGTGCTGCTGGCGCGCGCGCTGGCGGTCGAGGCCGAACTGCTGCTGATGGACGAGCCGCTTGCCAACCTCGATCCGCCGCACCAGGCCGACTGGATGCGGACGGTGCGCGCGCTGGTGGCCGAAGGCCGCACCGTGGTCAGCGTGCTGCACGAGCTGAATGCCGCGCTCGCCGCCGACGCCATGGTCGTGATGGCCGGAGGCCGGGTGCTGCACCACGGCGCCTGCGGCGATGCCGCGACCCATCGCGCGCTCGAGGCCGTGTTCGACCATCGTGTCGCCCTTCACCACGTGGCCGGCCAGTGGCTGGCCGTGCCGCATTAGAGAAGAGAACCACAGCAGGAAACGCAATGCACATCGAAACCCCGCCCAGCGAGAAGCCGTACGAGAAGCCCGAGGGCGAACGCCGCGGCCTTGTGATCGTCAACACCGGCGATGGCAAGGGCAAGAGCACGGCCGCCTTCGGCCTGGCTTTGCGGGCCCATGGCCGCGGCAAGGCCGTGAAGATCTACCAGTTCATGAAGGTGCCGTCGGCGCGCTTCGGCGAGCACCGGATGTTCGAGCAGCTCGGCATTCCGATCGAAGGCCTGGGCGATGGCTTCAGCTGGAAGAGCCAGGACCTGGCGCATTCGGCGCAGCTGGCGCGCGATGGCTGGGAGAGGGCGCGCGCTGCGATTGCCTCGGGCGAGCATTTCCTCGTCGTGCTGGACGAGATCACCTACCCGTTGATCTACGGCTGGCTGCCGCTCGACGGCGTGCTGGAGACCTTGCGGATGCGGCCGAAGGAGGTGCACGTGGTGCTGACCGGACGCCGCTGCCCGCCCGAGATCATCGCGCTGGCCGACACCGTGACCGAGATGCTGATGGTCAAGCATGCGTTCAAGGCCGGAATCCCCGCGCAGCGGGGCATCGAGGATTGAGCTCGGTCGGAGCCCTCTGGCTGGCACTCGCGATCGACCGCTGGCTCGGCGAGCCGCCTGCTCGCTGGCACCCGGTGGTCTGGATCGGGCGCTACCTGGGGTGGATCGGTCGGTGCATCGCTTCGCCGGCCGGTGCGCCGGTGCGAAGGTTCGCAGGCTTTGCCGGCGGTGCGATCGCCTGGTGCGTCGGCGCCGCAGTGGTCGTCGCAGCAGCCTGCGCGGTCGCGGCGGCTGCGAGCCGGGTGCCGATCTGGGCGGGCATCCTGCTGACCGGCATCGCCCTCAAGCCGCTGCTCGCCTGGCGCATGCTGCGCGACGAGGTGCTGGCGGTCGAGGCGGCGCTGGGCCGCTCGCTTGACGAAGGCCGAACGCAGCTGGCCAGGCTGGTGAGCCGCGACGTGTCGGCGCTGAACACGGTCCAGGTGCGCGAAAGCGCGATCGAATCGCTGGCCGAGAATCTCAACGATTCGCTGGTGGCGCCGCTGTTCTGGTTCGCGCTGCTCGGCTTGCCGGGCGCGGCGCTCTATCGCTTCGCCAACACCGCGGACGCGATGTGGGGCTACCGCGGCGAGCGCGAAGGCCGGCAGTGGGAGTGGGCCGGCAAGTGGGCGGCGCGCGCCGACGACCTGCTGTCGTGGCTGCCCGCTCGACTGACGGCGTTGCTGCTGCTGTGCTGCTCGCCCGGCAACGGGCCGGACGGCGTGGTGAGGGCGGTGTTTCGCGAAGCGCGCCGGACCGCGTCGCCCAACAGCGGCTGGCCCATGGCCGCGATGGCGCTGTGCCTGGGCGTGCGCCTCGCCAAGCCCGGCATCTATGAACTCAACGCACAGGGCCGAACGGCTTGCGCCGCCGACACCGCGCAAGCGGTGCGCTGGGCCGCGCGCGCGGTCCTGCTGGCGGGCCTCTGCGGGACGGCTGCATGGGCCGGCCTGACGACGGTATTCCAATGAACGCCTCCGAGATCTTCGAACTGATGCATGGCGGGCCCGATGCCCAGGGCGCAGCGCCGCACGACTTCTCGACCAACGGCAATGCCAGCGGACCGTGCCCTGCGGCGCTGCAGGCGCTGCAGGCGGCGGACGCCGGCCGTTATCCCGATCCGCACTACCTGGGCTTGCGCGAGCGGCTGGCGAGCTTTCATGGCGTCGATGCGCGAAGGATCGTGATCGCCGCGAGTGCCAGCGAATTCATCGGCCGGGTCACGGCGGCCGTATCGCAGGGCGGCGGCGGGCGGGTCCAGTTGCCGCCGCACGGCTACGGCGACTACCTGCGCGCCGCCAGGGCCTGGCATTTCCAGCCCGCGACCGCCGGCGGCGCGGCTGACCTGGTCTGGTGCTGCGACCCCGGCAGCCCGCTGGGCCAGCCGCAAGCGAACCTGGCGCAATCGGTGGACCGGTTGAGCGCCGGCTCGACCTGCGTGCTCGATCTCGCCTACGAACCGCTTCGCCTCGAGGGCGTGCTGGCCCTGTCCGGCGAGCAGCGCAACCGCGTCTGGCAGCTCTGGACCCCCAACAAGGCACTGGGCCTGACGGGCGTCCGGGCGGCCTATGCGATCGCCCCGCTGGCGGCGCAGGACATGCCGGCGCGCCTCGCCCGGCTCGCGCCTTCCTGGCCGCTGGGCGCGCACGGCGTGGCCTTGCTCGAGGCCTGGACCGGCGAGGCGGCGCAGCAGTGGCTGGCCGGGAGCCTCGCCACGCTCCGCGCATGGAAGGCCGAGCAACTGGCGCTGTGCGACGCGATGGGCTGGCGCTGCCTGCCGAGCGTGGCCAATTTCTTCTGTGCCGAGCCGGATGTCGCCCATACGCCTGCGCGCATCGCGGCGCTCAGGCAGGCAGGCATCAAGCTGCGCGACATGGCATCGTTCGGGCTGCCGGGGCGGTTGCGACTCGGCGTGCTGCCGCCGGCCAGCCAGCAGGCGCTGCGGCGCGCCTGGCGCGACGCACGCCCCTGAATCAAAGCCGTTGCAGCTGCGGATGCTTGGCGAACAACTCGGCCGCCCAGTCGACGAAAGCCCGCACCTTGGCGCTCAGGTGCCGGTTCGGCGGATACACCACATGCACCGGCAGCGGCGGCCGGGTCCACTCGGGCAGGATCTGCACCAGCTCGCCGCTTGCGATGTAGGGCTCTGCCATGTAGGTGATGACCTGCGACAGCCCGAAGCCGCCGAGCACCGCCGTCATGTGGGCATTGCTGTCGTTGACCGAGACGCGGTAGGGCCCCGCGATCTCGAACTTCTCGTCGCCGCGGTGGAACTCGTCCGGATACATGCGGCGCGTGCTGCCCGAGAAGAAGCCCACCACCAGGTGGCGCTTCTCGATGTCCGTAGGGTGCTGCGGCGCGCCGTAGCGCTTGAGGTAGGCCGGCGAGGCCACGGTCAACCAGGGCAGGTTGCCGATGCGCCGCGCCACCAGCGACTGGTCGGACAGTTCGCCGCCGCGGATCACGCAATCGACGTTGTCGGAAATCAGGTCCACCGCCCGGTCGCTGACCCCGACGTCGACCTGGATCTCGGGGTAGCGGTCGCAGAAGGTCGAGAGCGCGGGCAGGATCACCAGCCTGGCCATCGACGAGCCGACATCGATGCGCAGCCGCCCCGTGGGGTTGGCCTGCGCATTGGTCATGCTGGCCTCGATGTCGTCGAAGTCGTTCAGCAGCCGGGCGGTGCGTTCGTAGTAGGCTGCGCCGTCGGGCGTGACCGTGACGCGCCGCGTGGTTCGGTTGAGCAGCTTCACGTGCAGGCGTGACTCGAGTGCCTGGATCTGCTTGGTGACCGTGCCCTTGGGCAGGCCGAGCGAATCCGCGGCGCGGGTGAACGTGCCGGCTTCGACGACGCGGACAAAAATCCGCATGGCCTGGATCTGATCCATATATGCTGCTCCTGGGGGGTGGCTGGATGCCTGGGGGAGCGGGATTCTCACACAGGCACCTGACGCGATTGTTAGCCGGATGGAAACAGAGTGGGGTCCGGCACCTCGTTGAAGCCTTCCTGCGCCGACTTATATTCCAATCATCGTCCACCCATCGAGGCCGTCCATGTCCAGTCGTTCCACTCAGCAACCTGTCGAAGAAGCCGCCACGGCCGCGGTGCAGGGTGCCGAAACCGACATCCGAATCGAGCTGCCGGACCGGGAGCCGGTGCAAGCCCGCCTGTATGGCCAGCGCCCGCGCGGCGCCACGGTGCCTCTGGTGCTGCATTTCCACGGCGGCACCTTCGTCTGCGGCGATCTCGACAACGGCCGCAGTGTGGCGCGGCTGCTGGCCGGTGCCGGTGCCGTGGTGGTCTCGCTCGACTACCCGCTGGCGCCCAAGGCACCCTTCCCGGAACCGATCGAGGTCGGCTTCGCGGCGCTCGAATGGCTCTACAAGCAGCGCGTCAAGCTGGCGGGCAAGGGCGCCCAGGTGTTCCTCGCCGGCGAGGAAGCCGGCGGCAACCTGGCGGCGGCGGTGGCCCTGATGGCGCGCGACCGGGCCCACCCGCCGCTGGCCGGCCAGATCCTGCTGTCGCCGATGCTGGACCCCTGCGCGGGTACGGCCTCGCTGCGCAAGGCCACCGGCGACGCCACCCAGTGCAAGTGGGCCTCGGGCTGGCAGGAGTACCTCAAGCGCCCGGTCAATGCCACGCATCCCTATGCGGTGCCCGGCGGTTCGCTGAGGCTGGCCGAGGTGGCGCGGACCCTGGTGCTGGTCGGTCAGGACGATCCGATGCGCGACGAGGCGCTGAGCTTCGCGCGGCGGCTCGGTGATGCCGGCATCGCGGTCACCAGCAGCGTGCTGCCGGGCGCTGCGAACTGGCCCGAAGCGCTCTACGAGCCCGAAGGCTCGGGCTGCGCAGCCTGCGAGGCGGTGGTGCAGAAGCACTTTCGCGACTTCTTCAGCGCGGCGCCACCGCCGCAATGAGCGACGGCGCACGGCGAGCCGTGTGCCGAGGGTTCAGACCGGACGGAGCCCCTCCCCAAGATCGAGGTGATGCCACCTCGACCCGAACAGGGCGGTAGCGCCGCCGAGGGGTTTCGTGCGCCCCGCAATGGCTTTTCTTCCCCGCTGTCCTGCGCCACCCGCGCGGGAGGGCACCGTGTTTTCCAAGAGTCACCCAAAGGACCATTCATCATGTCGAAGCCTCAACATTCCTCCCCGGCCCGGCGCGGCCTCTGGCCGGCTGTCACCGGCGTCACGGCGCTGGTGGCGATCGCCTCGGCGGCGCTCGGCTTCCACAGCCTCCATGCCGAGGCCAACGACGTCACGACCATCGCGGCGCCGCGCGCCACGCCGGTCTCGGTGGCCACCGTGGCGGCGACCGAAGTCAACACCTGGGACGAGTTCTCGGGTCGCCTCGAAGCGGTCGAGCGGGTCGACGTGCGCTCGCGGGTCGCCGGTGCGGTGCAGGCCGTGCACTTCCGCGAAGGCGCGCTCGTGAAGCAGGGCGAACTGCTGATCACCATCGACCCGGCGCCCTACGCGGCCGAAGTGGAACGCGCCGAAGCCCAGGTGGCCTCGGCCCAGGCCCGGGTCTCGTTCACGCGCAGCGAGCAGGAGCGCGCACGCCGCCTGTGGGACGAGAAGGCGATCGCCCAGCGCGAGCTGGACGAGCGCAGCAACGCCGGCCGCGAGGCCGAGGCCAACCTGCGCGCGGCGCAGGCCTCGCTGCAGAGCGCGCGCCTGAACCTCGGCTACACCCAGGTGCGTGCCCCGGTTTCCGGGCGCACCGGCAAGCTCGAAGTGACGGTGGGCAACCTGGTGGCCGCCGGCCCCGGCGCGCCGGTGCTGACCACCCTGGTGTCGGTCAGCCCGATCTATGCAAGCTTCGACGCCGACGAGCAGATCGTGGTGCGGGCCCTGCGGGACCTGCCCGGCGGCGCCAGCGCGCGCGGCCGCATCGAGGGCATCCCGGTGCAGATGGGCACCGCCGGCAGCGAAGGCACGCCCTACCAGGGCAAGCTCCAGTTGATCGACAACCAGGTCGATGCCAAGAGCGGCACGGTGCGGGTTCGTGCCGCCTTCGACAACGCCGACGGCGCGCTGATCCCGGGGCAGTTCGCCCGCATCCGCATGGGCCAGGCGCGCAACGACACCGCCTTGCTGGTGAACGAACGCGCGGTCGGCACCGACCAGAACAAGAAGTTCGTGATGGTCGTCGGCGCCGACAACAAGGCCGAGTACCGCGAAGTCGCGCTGGGCGCGCCGGTCAACGGCTTGCGCGTCGTGACCAAGGGCCTCAAGGCCGGCGAACGCGTGATCGTCAACGGCCTGCAGCACATCCGGCCGGGCGCCCTGGTGGCGCCCCAGACCGTGACCATGGACGCCAAGGCCGAAGTGCCGCAGCCGGCCCAGCACGTGGCGGACGCGAAATCCTGATCCCGGCTTCTTCGGGGGAATCCTCATCATGAATCTATCCAAGTTCTTCATCGACCGGCCGATCTTTGCCGGCGTGCTGTCGGTGCTGATGCTGATCGCAGGCCTGATCGCGCTGCGCGGCCTGCCGATCTCCGAGTACCCCGAGGTGGTGCCGCCCTCGGTCGTGGTGCGGGCCAACTACCCGGGCGCCAACCCGAAGGTGATCGCCGAGACCGTGGCGACGCCGCTCGAGGAGTCGATCAACGGCGTCGAGGGCATGCTCTACATGGGCAGCCAGGCGACCACCGACGGCCTGATGACGCTGACCGTGACCTTCAAGCTCGGCACCGACCCGGACAAGGCGCAGCAGCTGGTGCAGAACCGCGTCTCGCAGGCCGAGCCGCGGCTGCCCGAGGAGGTGCGCCGGCTCGGCATCACGACCATCAAGAGCTCGCCCGACCTGACGATGGTGGTCCACCTGCTGTCGCCCAACGGCCGCTACGACATGACCTACCTGCGCAACTACGCGGTGCTCAACGTCAAGGACCGGCTGGCGCGCGTGCAGGGCGTCGGCGACGTGCAGCTGTTCGGCTCGGGCGACTATTCGATGCGCGTCTGGCTCGACCCGCAGAAGGTGGCGCAGCGCGGCCTCTCGGCCAGCGACGTGGTGCGCGCGATCCGCGAGCAGAACGTGCAGGCGGCGGCCGGCGTGGTCGGCGCCTCGCCGGGCCTGCCGGGCGTCGACATGCAGATCTCGATCAACGCGCAGGGCCGCCTGCAGACCGAGGAGGAATTCGGCGACATCATCATCAAGACCGGCAGCGACGGCGCCGTGACCCGGCTGCGCGACGTCGCGCGGCTCGAACTCGGCGCCTCGAGCTATGCGCTGCGCTCGCTGCTCGACAACAAGGACGCGGTGGCGGTGCCGATCTTCGCGGCACCGGGCTCGAACGCGATCCAGATCTCGAACGACGTCCGCGCCACCATGGCCGAACTCAAGAAGAACATGCCCGACGGCGTCGACTTCAGCATCGTCTACGACCCGACCCAGTTCGTGCGCGCCTCGATCGAGTCGGTGATCCACACGCTGCTGGAGGCGATCGCGCTGGTGGTGCTGGTCGTGATCCTGTTCCTGCAGACCTGGCGCGCATCGATCATCCCGCTGCTGGCGGTGCCGATCTCGGTCATCGGCACCTTTGCGGTGATGCACCTGTTCGGCTTCTCGATCAACGCGCTGAGCCTGTTCGGGCTGGTGCTGGCGATCGGCATCGTGGTCGACGACGCGATCGTGGTGGTCGAGAACGTCGAGCGCAACATCGAGGCCGGCCTGAGTCCGCGCGACGCCACCTACCGTGCGATGCGCGAGGTGTCGGGGCCGATCATCGCGATCGCGCTGGTGCTGGTGGCGGTGTTCGTGCCGCTGGCCTTCATCAGCGGGCTCACGGGGCAGTTCTACCGGCAGTTCGCGCTGACCATCGCGATCTCGACCGTGATCTCGGCGATCAACTCGCTGACGCTGTCGCCGGCGCTCGCGGCCTTGCTGCTGCGCGGCCACGATGCGCCCAGGGACGCGCTGACGCGCGGCATGGACCGCGTCTTCGGCCGCTTCTTCCGCGCCTTCAACCGGCTGTTCCATCGCGGTGCCGAGGGCTACAGCAGCGGCGTCAAGGGGGCCATCTCGCGCAAGGCGCTGATGATGGTGGTCTACCTGGCGCTGGTGGGCCTGACCTTCGGCCTGTTCAAGGCGGTGCCCGGCGGCTTCGTGCCGGCGCAGGACAAGCAGTACCTGATCGGCTTCGCGCAGCTGCCCGACGGCGCCACGCTGGACCGTACCGAGGAGGTCACGCGTCGCATGAACGACATCGTCATGAAGCAGCCGGGCGTCGAGCATGCGATCACCTTCCCGGGGCTGTCGATCAACGGCTTCACCAACAGCTCGAACTCCGGCATCGTCTTCGTGAGCCTCAAGGACTTCGACCAGCGCAAGGCGGCGAACCTCAGCGCCGGCGCCATCGCGGGGCAGCTCAACCAGCAGTTCGCGGGCATCCAGGACGCCTTCATCGCGATCTTCCCGCCGCCGCCGGTGCAGGGCCTCGGCACCACGGGCGGCTTCAAGCTGCAGCTCGAGGACCGCGGTTCGCTGGGCTATGCGGCGATGGACGGCGCGGTCAAGGCCTTCATGGCCAAGGCCTACCAGACGCCGGAGCTCGCGGGCATGTTTACCAGCTGGCAGGTCAACGTGCCGCAGCTGTATGCCGACATCGACCGCACCAAGGCGCGCCAGCTCGGCGTGTCGGTGACCGACGTGTTCGACACCATGCAGATCTACCTCGGCAGCCTCTACGCGAACGACTTCAACCGCTTCGGCCGCACCTACAGCGTGCGCGTCCAGGCCGATGCGCCGTACCGTGCGCGGGCCGAGGACGTCGGCCTGCTCAAGGTGCGCTCGGCCAGCGGCGAGATGGTGCCGCTGTCGGCGCTGATGAACATCCAGCCCAGCTACGGGCCGGAGCGTGCGATGCGCTACAACGGCTTCCTGGCGGCCGACATCAACGGCGGCCCGGCGCCGGGCTTCTCCTCGGGCCAGGCGCAGGCGGCGATCGAACGCATCGCGGCCGAGACGCTGCCGCCGGGCATCCGCTTCGAATGGACCGAGCTGACCTACCAGGAGATCCTGGCCGGCAATTCGGCGCTGTGGGTGTTCCCGCTGGCGATCCTGCTGGTGTTCCTGGTGCTGGCGGCGCAGTACGAGAGCCTGACCCTGCCGGCCGCGATCATCCTGATCGTGCCGATGGGGATCCTGGCCGCGATGACGGGCGTGTGGCTGTCGAAGGGCGACAACAACGTCTTCACGCAGATCGGGCTGATGGTGCTGGTCGGGCTGTCGGCCAAGAACGCGATCCTGATCGTCGAGTTCGCGCGCGAGCTGGAGTTCGCCGGGCGCACGCCGTTGCAGGCGGCGATCGAGGCCAGCCGGTTGCGCCTGCGGCCGATCCTGATGACTTCGATGGCCTTCGTGATGGGCGTGCTGCCGCTGGTGCTGTCGACCGGCGCCGGGGCCGAGATGCGCAAGGCGATGGGCATCGCGGTGTTCTCCGGAATGATCGGCGTGACCGCGTTCGGCCTGTTCCTGACGCCGGTGTTCTACGTGCTGCTGCGGCGCCTCACGGGCAACCGCCCGCTCAAGCTGCATGGCGAGGTGCCGCATCTCGATGCCTTCGTGTCGGCCGACCATCCGGCCGGCGGCGGCGCGGGCGGCGGACTGCGCCCATCGCCCGCGGCACCGCTGCGCGACCACGCCTAGGCGCCATGGCGCCCTCCCAAGGAATTTCCATCATGAATGCAAGACTCGAAAACCAAGGCCGGCCCTGGCGCGCCGCGCTGCTGCCGCTGCTCGCCGCTCTGGTCCTGGCCGGCTGCGCGACCGCGCCGGCCGAGCTGCCGTCCTTCACACCCCCGACGCAGTTCAAGGAACAGGCTGCCGCCCCGCAAGGCGCCTGGACCCGCAGCCAGCCCGCCGAGGCGCAGCCGCGCGGCGAATGGTGGCGCAGCTTCGACGACCCGGTTCTCGACCGCTTGATCGAGCGCGCGGATGCCCGCAACAACACCATCCAGGCGGCCGCGGCCCGGCTGGCCGAGGCGCGGGCCGTGGCGCGCAGCGCCGATGCCGACCAGGCGCCGCAGATCGGCCTGGTTGCCGGCGGCGTGCGCAGCGCCGGCCTGGACCGCAACCTGACTCCGCGGCCCTCGACGCTGGTCACGGCCGGCTTCGATTTCTCCTATGAGCTGGACCTGTTCGGCAAGCTCTCGCGCGCCAGCGATGCGGCGCGGCTCGATGCCGACGCCAGCGCCGGCCTGCTGCAGAGCACGCGCCTGCTGGTGCAGGCCGAGGTGGCCCAGACCTACCTGGCGCTGCGCGCGATCGATGCCGAGCGTGCGCTGGTGCGCGGCACGGTCGAGGCCTACCGCGACACGCTGCGGCTGACGCAAAGCCGCGAGCGCGCTGGGGACGTGGCCGAACTCGACGTCGTGCGGGTCGAGACCGAGGTGGCCTCCAACGAGTCCGATGCGATGACACTGGACCGCCGCCGCGCCGATCTGGAGCATGCGCTGGCCGTGCTGGTCGGCGACCTCGCCTCCGATTTCGATGTCGGCACCGCCGAGTGGTCCACTGCCTTGCCGACGATCCCGCCGGGTGTGCCGGCCACTGTTCTGACGCGCCGGCCCGACATCTCGGCGGCGCAGAAGTCGGTGCTCGCGGCGCAGGCCCGGGTCGGCGTCGCGCAGGCGGCGTGGTTCCCCGACATCAAGCTGACCGGCGGCGGCGGCTACGCGTCCGCCGACATCGGCGACCTGCTGAAGTGGTCGGCCCGGTCCTGGGGCATCGGCGCCTTGCTGGCCTTGCCGGTCTTCGACGGCGGCCGCCGCGAGGCCGGCGTGCAGAGCGCATCGGCCCAGCTCGATGGCGCGTTGTCGAGCTACCGGTCGCAGGTGTTGGTGGCTTTCAGGGAGGTCGAGGACCAGTTGTCGTCGCTGCGCATCCTGGAGCAGCAGTCGGGCGTGCAGGCCAAGGCGGTCGCCTCGGCGACGCGCGCCACCGCGCTGTCCGATTCGCGCTATCGCAACGGCATGATCAGCCAGCTCGACCTGCTCGATGCGCGGCGCAGCGAACTGCAGAACCGGCGCCAGGCGCTGCAGGTGAAGTCGGCGCAGTACCAGGCGACCGTGGGCCTGATCCGGGCGCTGGGGGGCAGTTGGGATGCGCAGGCGGTGGCGCTCGCGCCCCCGGGCGACCGGCAGGCGCAGGTCGCGGCGCGCTGAGCGGCCCCGGCCGCGCAGCCGTTCAGCGCCCGACGGGCAGGCCCTGGAAGGCGCTGTGCGCCCATCCGTCGGGATCGGCCAGCTTGCGCAGCTGGTGCGCGCCCATCACGAGCGCATTCGCGTAGGTGGTCTGCGGGTTGGCGGCGCAGTAGATGCCGCTGTAGTGGATCGCTTCGGCGGCGTCGCTTTGGAGGGCTTCCAGGATCACCCAGAAGAACTGATTCTTGTCGCGCTCCTCGACCGTGAGCGCTATGTCGCGTAAGCCTTGCATTCGCCGTGGTTCCCTTTTTTCGTCATGGCGTCGAAGGTAAGGGTGAAATGCATGAATGCTTTAGGATTCATTTCAAGCCGGTCGCCTGGATCGTGAGGAAGATCACGTAATGGACAATCGCGCTCATGAATTCCAATGTGCCAGGCGGCCGGGCCCGCTGCGTCATGGTGCTCGGCACCACCAGCGGCGCCGGCAAGAGCTGGCTGGCCACTGCCCTGTGCCGCTGGTATGCGCGCCAGGGCCTGCAGGTGGCGCCATTCAAGGCGCAGAACATGAGCAACAACGCGCGCGTGGTGGCGGGCGGGGAAATCGGCAGCGCGCAGTACTTCCAGGCCCTGGCGGCGCGCGCCGAGCCCGATGTGCGCATGAATCCGCTCTTGCTCAAGCCCGAGCGCGACACGCACAGCCAGGTGGTGCTGATGGGGCAGGTGAGCCCCGAACTCACGGCGCTGCCCTGGCGCGGGCGCAGCGAGCGGGTCTGGCCGCAGATCGCGCAGGCGCTCGACGGCCTGCGCGCCGAGAACGACATCGTGGTCATCGAGGGCGCCGGTTCGCCGGCCGAGATCAACCTGATGGCGAGCGACATCGTCAACCTGCGCGTGGCGCGCCACGCCGCCGCGCGCTGCCTGCTGGTCACCGACATCGATCGCGGCGGCGCCTTCGCGCACCTCTACGGCACCTGGGCGCTGATGCCGCAAGAAGACCGGGCGCTGCTCGCCGGCTTCGTCCTCAACAAGTTCCGCGGCGATGCCGCGCTGCTGGCGCCGGCGCCGCAGCAGCTCGAGGCGCTGACCGGGGTGTCCACGGTCGCCACCTTGCCGATGTGGTGGCAGCACGGGCTGCCGGAAGAAGACGGCGTGTTCGACGACCGCAGCGTGTCCGGTGGCGAGGTCACGCGGACCGTCGCCGTGGTCGTCTATCCCCGGATCAGCAACCTCGACGAGTTCCAGCCGCTCAAGAACATCGCCGGCGTGCGCCTGCGCTGGGCGCGCAGCCCGGCCGACGTGGCGGGCGCGGACTGGATCGTCCTGCCCGGCTCGAAGAACACCAGCGCCGACCTGTCCTGGCTGCGCGCCCAGGGCCTGGACCGGGCGGTGGCGGCGCACGCGGCAAGCGGTGGCGCGGTGCTGGGCATCTGCGGCGGTCTGCAGATGCTGGGCGAGGCGCTGATCGATCCGCATGGCGTCGATGGCAACGGACCGGGCCTCGGCCTGCTGCCGGTGGTCACGACCTTCGCGCAGGACAAGACCGTGCGCCACCGCGACGCCGCATTCGGCCCGCTGGTTGGACCGTGGGCGGCGCTCTCGGGGGTCGCGGTGCGCGGCTACGAGATCCATCACGGCCAGACCGCCGAGCATCCCGCGATGGCGGCGGCCGGCGACCGTGCCGTCGCCGTGATGCCCGACGCGCTGGCCTGGCAGAACCGCGGCGGCAACGTGCTCGGGCTTTACCTGCACGGCCTGTTCGAGGATCCGGCGGCACTGCAGGCGCTTTTCGGCGTCGCGGCGCGCACGCTCGACGCCGTCTTCGACGGCCTGGCGGACCACATCGATTCCCACTTTGAACCGGGCCTGTTGCGCTCCCTGATCGAATGACCCTTGAACTTCCCTTCATCGACAACCTCGAAGATCCGGCACTCGCTGCCCGCCTGCAACAGCGGATCGATGGCAAGACCAAGCCGGTCGGCGCCCTCGGCCGGCTGGAGGCGCTGGCCCTGCGGCTGGGCCTCGTCCTCGGCACCGAGGCGCCCGCGCTGGCGCAGCCGCAGATGCTGGTCTGCGCGGCCGACCACGGCCTGGCCGCACGCGGCGTGTCGGCCTATCCCAGCGACGTGACCTGGCAGATGGTGCAGAACTTCCTTGCCGGCGGTGCCGCGGTCAGCGTGCTGGCGCGGCAGCATGGCATGGCGCTGACCGTGGTGGACTGCGGCGTGCGCCACGACTTCTCGCCGACCGAGGGCCTGCTGATCCGCAAGATCGCACCCGGCACCGCCGACGCCTCGATCGGCCCGGCGATGAGCGGCGCGCAATGCGACGAGGCCATCGCCAACGGCATGGCGGTGGTGCGCGGGTTGCCGGGCAACGCGCTGCTGCTCGGCGAGATGGGCATCGGCAATTCATCGGCGGCGGCGATGCTGCTGGCGCGCCTGGCGGACCAGGACATCGATGCCTGCACCGGTGCCGGCACCGGGCTCGACGCGGCCGGGCGGGCCCGCAAGCGCGAGGTGCTTCGCGGCGTGCTCGAACGGCATGCCGCGGCCACCGAACCGCTGGAGGCGCTGGCGGCTTTCGGCGGTTTCGAGATCGCCACGCTGGTCGGCGCGGTGCTGCAGGCGGCGCACGAGCGTCGCGTGATCGTGCTCGACGGCTTCATCGCCAGCGCCGCGGTGCTGGTCGCTGCGGCGCTGCGGCCGGAGGTGGTCCAGCGCTGCGTGGCGGCGCACGAATCGGCCGAGCCCGGCCATCGTCTGCTGTTGAATCACCTGCGGCTCGAACCCTTGCTGCAGCTCGACCTGCGGCTCGGCGAAGGCTCCGGCGCTGCGCTGGCCTGGCCGCTGCTCGAGTCGGCGTGCCGCATCCTGCGCGAGATGGCGAGCTTCGAATCGGCGGGAGTCTCGCAGCGGGAGCCTGCGTGAACGGCGTGCGCCACTTCCTGCTGGCGCTGCAGTTCTTCACGCGGGTTCCGGTCACCGGCGGGCTGGCCACCTGGGTCGGGTTCAGTCCGGCGATGCTGCGTGCCAGTGCGGCCCATTTCCCCGGCGTCGGCTGGCTGGTCGGCGCGGTCGGGGCCGGTGTCTTCCTGGGGCTGCGGGCGGGCTTGCCCGGACCGGCCGGCGCCTGCGTGGCGGCCCTGTTGTCGACCGTCGCCACCGTGCTGATGACCGGCGCCTTCCACGAAGACGGATTGGCCGACGTGGCGGATGGATTGGGCGGGTCGGGCGATCGCCTGCGTGCGCTCGAGATCATGAAGGATTCGCGCATCGGCGCCTTCGGTGCGATTGCGCTGGTGCTGGCGCTCGGGCTCAAGGTGGCGCTGCTGGCGGCGCTGGCGGCGCGGGGCCCGGTCGTCGCCGCGCTGGCCTTGCTGAGCGCCCATGTGCTGTCGCGGCTGGCCCCCTTGTTCCTGATCCGCCGGCTGCCCTATGTCGGCGATGCGAACGGCGCGAGCAAGGCCAAGCCGCTGGCCGATGCGATCGGCACCGGCGCCTTGCTCGTCGCCCTGGCGTGGTCGATTCCGGCGATCGTGTTGCTGATGGGGGCGCATGGCATCGGGCAGGGGCTGGCAGCCATCGGCCTGTGCGCCCTGGCCGCACTCTGGATGGCGCGCCTCTTCAGGCGCCGGCTCCATGGCTTCACCGGCGACGGGCTGGGCGCGACGCAGCAGGTCTGCGAACTCGCGATCTACCTGGCATTGGCCTGGCGGCCATGAAACTGCTGTTGATCCGGCATGCGAAGACCACCGCGGCCGACGGTCTCTGCTACGGCCGCACCGACGTGCCGGTGCGCCCCGAGCTGACGCGTGCGGCAGCCGCGCAAGTGGCCT
Organism: Variovorax sp. P1_H2; assembly: GCF_056405295.1. Lineage (NCBI taxonomy): Bacteria > Pseudomonadati > Pseudomonadota > Betaproteobacteria > Burkholderiales > Comamonadaceae > Variovorax > Variovorax sp. P1_H2. The sequence continues at coordinate 30,823 of NZ_JBFUCJ010000082.1, forward strand.
TCGAACTGCCGTCCGGCGCCGCCATGGCCTGCTCCCCGCTGCTGCGCTGCAGCGAGCTGGCCGAGGCCATCTCGGCGCTGCGGCCCGAGCTCCGTGCGGTGCCCGATCCCCGGCTGGCCGAGATGGACCTCGGCGCCTGGGAAGAGCGGCCCTGGGCGGCGATCGATCGCGCCGAACTCGAGGCCTGGAGCCGCGACTTCGCCGACACCCGGGCCGGCGGCAGCGGCGAGAGCACGCGCCAGTTCATGCGGCGTGTCGCCGGCGCCTTCGACGCCTGGCGCGACGGCGGGCGCGATGCAGTGTGGGTGACGCACGCCGGCGTGATCCGTGCGGTGCGGCTGCTGCATGGCGGCGTGCGCGTGGTCGAGCGCGCCGACCAATGGCCGTCCGAGCCGATCGCCTTCGGCGCCCTCGTCAGCTTCGACGTCTGATCCTCAGGGTGCCGGCGTCTTCGGCTTGTAGTCGCACCAGGTCGCCACGGCGCATTGCCAGCACAGCGGCTTGCGCGCCACGCAGACGTAGCGGCCATGCAGGATGAGCCAGTGGTGGGCATGCAGGCGGTAGGCCTCGGGCACCCGCTTCTCGAGCTTCTGCTCGACCTCGAGCGGCGTCTTGCCGGGGGCCAGCCCGGTGCGGTTGCCGACCCGGAAGATGTGCGTGTCGACGGCCATCGTGGGCTCCCCGAAGGCGACGTTGAGCACCACGTTGGCGGTCTTGCGACCGACGCCGGGCAGGGCTTCGAGTTCGGCCCGCGTGCGCGGCACCTCGCCGCCGTGCAACTCGACCAGCATGCGGCAGGCTTCGATCAGGTGCTTCGCCTTGCTGCGGTAGAGACCGATCGTCTTGATGTAGCTCTCGAGGCCTTCGACGCCGAGGTCCAGGATCGCCTGCGGCGTGTTGGCGACCGGGAAYAGCTTGCGGGTCGCCTTGTTGACGCCGACATCGGTGGCCTGCGCCGACAGCAGCACGGCGGCGAGCAGTTCGAAGGGCGAGTCGTATTCGAGCTCGGTCTCGGGCACCGGATTGGCCGCCTGCAGCGTGGCGAAGAACGGCTCTATGTCTGATTTCTTCATCGTGGCGGGGAGTGTAGGGGCCGGCGACCACACGCAGTGAGGGAGCGTGGGGGCGATCCAGGCCGGCGCCGGGCCGCCCCAAGGCGGCCTGCGGCCCCCTCGGGGGGCAGCGACCACACGCAGTGAGGGAGCGTGGGGGCTGCGTCACTGAGGCTGCGACAATCGCCTTCTGCAACACCTCCGAAGAAGGCCCTCATGCAATTCGCTTCCCGCCTGGACAACGTCGAAACCTCCGCCATCCGCGAACTCTTCAAGCTGCTGGGCACGCCCGGCATCATCAGCTTCGCGGGCGGCTTTCCCGACAGCGCGATGTTCGATGTCGAGGGCCTGAAGGAAGCCAGCGCCAAGGCGCTCGCCGAAGAGCCCGGCGGCGCCCTGCAGTACGGCGCCACCGAGGGCTACGACCCGCTGCGCACGCAGCTGTCCGCCTTCATGAAGACCAAGGGCGTCGAGGTCGACCCGAGCGGCCTGATCGTGACCACCGGCAGCCAGCAGGCGCTCGACCTGCTGGGCAAGACCTTGATTTCGCCCGGCGACAAGGTGATCGTCGAAGGCCCGACCTTCCTCGCGACGATCCAGTGCTTCCGCCTCTATGGCGCGCAGCTGATCAGCGCGCCGATCGATGCCGACGGCGTGCGCACCGACGAACTCGAGAAGCTGATCGCCGAGCACAAGCCGAAGTTCGTCTACCTGATCCCGACCTTCGGCAATCCGAGCGGCGCGATGCTGAGCCTGGAGCGTCGCCGCAAGGTGCTCGAGATGGCGGTGAAGCACCAGACGCTGATCGTCGAGGACGATCCCTACGGCGACCTCTATTTCGACCAGGCGCCGCCGCCCTCGATCCTGTCGCTGACGAAGGAAGTGCCGGGCAGCCGCGAGCTGGTCGCGCACTGCGGCAGCCTCAGCAAGGTGCTGAGCCCCGGCCTGCGCATCGGCTGGATGATCGGCCCGGCCGAGCTGCTCGCCAAGGCCACCATGTGCAAGCAGTTCAGCGACGCCCACACGAGCACCTTCGCGCAGGCCACCGCCGCGCAGTACCTCAAGAGCGGCCGCATGCCGGCCACGCTGGCCCATGTGCGCAAGGTCTATGCGGAGCGGGCCCGGGCGATGGGCGAGGCGCTCCGGCGCGAACTGGGCGACGCGGTCACCTTCACGCAGCCGGGCGGCGGCCTGTTCTTCTGGGCCCGCCTGACCGGTGCCGGCGGCAAGATCGCGGATGCCAACGTGCTCGCCAAGCGCGCGATCGAGAAGCTCGTGGCCTTCGTTCCCGGCGCGCCCTTCTTCGCCGAGAAGCCGGACGTCGCGACGCTGCGGCTGAGCTTCGCGACCGCCAATGTGGAGAAGATTCGCGAAGGCATTGCGCGGCTCGGCGCTGCGCTCTGAAGCCTTCGGGGTAAGCGAAAAGGGGAAAGGCGAGCCGCATGCGTCTTTGCGGACGCGGCGGTAAGTCAGCACTCCTCCTTGTCGCAAAGGCACCACTCCCCCATGTTGTTGTCGCTGAACTTGATCTTTCCGCTTGCGTAGCAGGGCGAATAGCGCTCTGTCGTGATGACATGGCTTTCGACCCGATACGCGCGCAAAAAATAGCGCTTGATCTGAGGCGCAGTGGGYCTGAAGCCTTTGCACATTTCTGCAGTTTCGGGGTCTACGGTTGCTCCCCTCACGCTGATCGTCAGCTCTGCGACCGTTAGGGGCGCAGCATCCACAAAGGTCGAAGCCACGAGCAGCAGGAGACTGTAGCGGCTCAAGCTCAATGCCATTTTGCGGTACTCGCTTCCGTAAGATTCTTTCGCGACACCGTTGGATGCGTGAATATTTCCTGCAGGGAAGTGTTCCACGTGTCAGCCAGTTGTCTCACGAGCCATCTCAGCGAGTTGTTCTGGGCGTCTGTCACGCTTTCGTAAATCTTGTTTTGGCACGCATGCCCACTTGGGATGCGCCGTATCGCAGGTTGCACTTCGAGAAAGCGCGTCCCCCGCCCATGTGCCCTTATTTCGTTCGGGCGAATCTGATTTTCCGCTGGGCGTGTTTTTAGCATTCACCCTCTTCGCTGCCATGCCCGTATGTACAAGCGGTGGGATCAAACCACCCATTTTTTTTGTAAAAGAGCCTGGCTATGTCTTCATCGCTCCAAATCAAGGAG
>NZ_JBFUCJ010000083.1:0-33632 GCF_056405295.1 Variovorax sp. P1_H2
GAATATGCCATCGTCGGATCGAGCCACAGCGCATAGAAGTCGTTACTGATGTCGTAGTGAGCCTGAATTGCCTCCGCCGAAGCGCCGCTTCTGGCTTTCACTTGATCAGAAGTTGCGAGCGCCTCGGTCATTCCTGGCCCACCAGTGTCACGACATGCGCGGCAGCCTGCTCGATCGTGGGATGCTCGTAAAGTAGCGTGGGATCGATGTCGCACTTGAGCCAGTCCATCATGTCGCCGCTCAGAGTGACGGCTGATGCCGAGTCCAACCCGTATTTGCTCAGGATCGTCGAGCGCGATATCTTCTCCACCTTAATGCCGCGCAGTTCGGCGATATATGAGACGAGCCACTCTTCAACCTGGGCTTGCGTGACGGACGGCCCGACGCGGACGGACGACGTTTCTTGAACCTTCATGTTTTCCTCTGAGTCAAAATTTCACTGGTAACTTTTTTGCGAGCTAACGCCTCGCCATTGGGGTACTGCACATCGCTGCACAAGCCAAGTAATTGCAGCGTTCGGATCACGCGGAATCCGAGATCAAGCTCCCACCATTGGTGCCCGAACTTTGCAGAACTGGGGTATGCATGATGGTTGTTGTGCCAGCCCTCCCCCATTGTGAGAAGAGCAAGCCAGCCAATATTTCGGCTGTTGTCGTCGCTCGAATAGCGGCGGACGCCAAATACGTGATTGAGCGAGTTAAGGCCCCAAGTGATCTGATGAACGAAGAAAATTCGGAACAGTCCGCCCCAAAGTAAACCTTCAATCGCGCCCGACCAGCCACCCGGTGCGACCGCACCCATCGCCGCCGGGATCGCCAGCCCTGTTAGCACCCAAAGGGTGTAGTACCTATTTAGCGTAGTCACGGTGTGATCTTGCAAAATATCTTTTGCGAACATTGGAACATTTGTGATCTCGCCCTTGAGCATCCATCCAAAGTGTGCATGCCACAGACCCTTGATTTGTCCAATCAAGTCTGCCCCATGCGTACGAGGCGAATGGCAATCGTCCGTGGTATCACTGAATGCATGATGCCGGCGATGGCTCGCTACCCAAAACAGCACCGGTCCCTGAGCGGCCATCATGCCCAGCACTGCAAGCATCGCCTTAACGGAGCGCGCGGGCCTGAAGGCCTTGTGCGTAAATAAGCGGTGAAACCCAACAGTGAGCCCAGTAGTAGTCAGCAAGTACAAGATCGCAGCGACAACGAGCGTTTCGCCGCTCACGCCACGCGTGAGCGCCCAATAGATGGCGCCGGCCGCGCCGATCATCGGCACGACGATAGTCAGGAAAGCGACGCGCTGCTGCGCGCGTGCCAGGGCCGGATTGATTAGGAGAATCTTTTTCACGATACCTTTCAGTCTTGAAAATTCTGCGCCGCCGGCATTGGCAGCCGTTGAAGTTTTTGAGTGATAAAGCACTGCTTGCACGCAAAGCGGCTGATCTTTCCACTGCTGGTGCGCACCAGACTGCCGTATCTGACTGGAACGAAGGCGCCCACACCTATCCCATGGCGTTGCATCACGAGGCGGGATACCTCGTCTCGCAAGGAGTTGAGGTTTATTGCGCGAAGCGTTCGCGAGCTCACTTCTTGCACCAAGATCAGTTCTTCGCTCGAATCACCATCCACGCTGAAGGCGGCAGTGCCTTCCTGTGCCAGAAGCGGTTCCGCCAGCTGCATCGTTGCCTCGATATCCTCAGGAAAGAGGTTCTTGCCGCGAACAACGATCAGATCACTGATACGGCCGGTAATGAAAAGCTCGGCGCCTAGCACGAAGCCCAAATCTCCGGTGCGAACCCCGCATCGTGAATCGGCCTGCAAGGTGTTGTCTTTCCTTCCCCAATAGCCGCTCGTGACGCTCGGGCTGCGGACGAACACTTCGCCGATTTCGCCCTCGCGACAAGACTCCGTCGAATCGACATTCAGAATCTCTACCTGAACGTTCTCGGCTGGCCTCCCGGACGACACCAAACGCCCTCTGGTCGGCGCGCTGACGCCATGTGCCGAAATCCGTGAGTCGGACGATTCGACGACCAGCGGGTCCGCGGCCTTTGAAACGGCGGTCACAATCAAAGTCGCCTCCGCCAGGCCATAGCACGGAACAAATGCCGACCGCCGGAAGCCAGCGTGGCGGAAAGCCGCATTGAAAGCGTCCAACGTGCTTGCCTTCACGGGCTCCGCGCCATTGAAAGCGAGCTCCCAGCAACCGAGGTCAATGTGGGATTCGAGGGCTTGCGCCTTCGAGACACACAACTCGTAGGCGAAGTTTGGCCCCCCGCTTGTAGTAGCCCGATACTTGTGAATCGCGTTCAGCCAGCGCAACGGACGCTGGACAAATGAGATTGGCGAGAAGAGAGTCACAGGAAAACCAGCGAAGATCGGCTGCAGCACTCCGCCCACCAATCCCATGTCGTGGTAGTGCGGCAACCAGATGACACCAGAACTTTCGCGGGTGTGTCCAAACGCAAGCTCGATCTGCCTCAAGTTAGCAAATAGATTGCCGTTGCGCAGAATCACTCCTTTGGGCGCGGATGTACTGCCAGACGTGTATTGCAGAACAGCGACGTYGGGCGCCGCAACATTTGCCGACCTCAGTATCCCTGCGCAATCAAAATCGCGGTCAGTTGTTGCCACAGCATCGCGATAGCCATCTGGAAGCGATGCGATCACCTGAGTCAGCGAACTGGCTTCGGTGAGAATGAACGCAGGCTCGCAATCTCCGATGACGTGKTCAAGGCGTCGTGCGATATCGTTGGGCTTAGGCAAGGGCAACGGAACAGCCACCACGTTCGCGAGGAGGCATGCAAAGAAGGATTGAATGAATTCAATCCCAGCCGGATATAGCAGTACCACCCGCTGACCGGCCGCGACAGACCGGCGAATGACGGCGGCTCGACGTTGCGCACCCTTGAGGAGCTCCCCGTAGGTCAGGCACACCTCTTCACGGTCGTTCGGAAGAAACCTGTATCCGAGTTGCTCTGCACTTTCACAAGCCCTCTGCTCAAGGAGCCGTGTGAAGTTCATAGACGTCCTGTACTCGAATTGTGAGCGCCATCCACACCCGTGAGGGCGGAATCGAAGCCTGCGCGCCCTTTGGCGCATGCCGCTGGGCAGTCGGCGGCAGCCGGTGTGACTGAATACGGCTAAGGCGGACGAGCGAGGTGGCTCGAAAGCGGGCAACCTCCGGCGAGAGTACCCATAAAAATGAAAACAAAGACCTGACTCCCTCTGAATATATACATGCGCGGTGTAGTCCATCTGCGGGACTATCGCGTCGTCTTTTGAGCGCCCGATCCTGGTCAATCGCATCAACTATTGCGCAGAGTCGAAGCAGGGCCGGGATCGTCGCAAAGTGTGCCACGTCATGCCTGCGGCAATGTCCGACTGACGACCCAGAAAAGTCTATCTTTTGTCTCTCACATCAATTGTGAAAGCATTGTTAAATTAGCCGCGCAGATCAATCAGATCATGGTATGCGGCCAGAGCGACGATTCACGCGGAGTTCACAGCCCGTGAATCGTTCGACGACCAGGTAGCCCTGCGACCTATCCAGGCCGCGGCTTCGCGCGCTTGACGAATGCGCAATGGGGGAATTTGCCGCCGCGGAACAAAGGACCATGACGGTTCGCGGAAAAGGGAGCATGAACACCGCGTTGCTTGGCGCTGCTGCATGCCGGCACGCTGGCGCCGGTCCACATCACGGCCGACACGGCGCCCCGCCGCGCGTAGTCACGGGGCTCTTTCTGTCGGCTTGAGCAAGTCCCGGAGAGCGTCCCCGCCATGCTCTTCCTCGTCTCGCTGACGTAGGGTCGCTACTGCGCCGACCTTAGTCGGGCCATCGGCCACACGAGACGCTCCATCAGCCAATCGGTGCCGAGCAGTTTGTACTTCTCTCAATGCGCATCGGTGAAGCGCGATGCTGCGCGGCTTGCGGTGGTCCTCGGTCGCGTTGGCATTGCGCACCCGGCCTCAGTCGCCGGGCGACCGTATCCGTCTGAAAACGCCAGTAGAACTGTCTCTAGCGCACTCTGAACCTTCGTCCAATCAAGCACTCTTCATCGAATCGGGAGCACGGCCCTGCTTACTGCTGTCGCAGTATCGCCACGCAACGGCTTAACACTGGCCTGGGATTGCCACGAGAATCACTTGCTTTCGCTTTTTCATCCGACACCATGAGCAATCAGAGAACTCACAGCAACTCCGGCACCGACGTCGCCCTTCTTGGCGGCGCCATTTTGTTGGTCATCGTCGGGGCCGCGGCCTACTTCGTGCTGAAAGGCTGGGCCGAATCACTTGGCGTTGAGATCTCGTCCCTTGTCTTCTTCATCATCGGATGCGTTGTCGTGGTTGCCGGCATCACCGCGATCATTTTGTTTGACTTCATTAAGAGGATCGTTCTACCGTGGCTGTCCTTTCCATTTTTCGGTTTGTTCTGGCTTCCGGCACTGACTGATTGGGCAACACCTCATTTCGGTCCATTCGCCAATACGTCGTCGGAAAGCGTCGCTTGGTTTGGAAGCTGGTGGGGGCAGTTGCTCATCATTGCCGTTCTCGCAGGCGTGGCGTTCGCGCTGATGAAATGGCTTGAGGCCAATGACCAATAGGCTCTTCGCACTGGATGGAGCGAATTGCCAGTGTCGAGGCAGCAGAATATTCATGGGAGTAGCGCAGGCAGGTGTCGCCCTTCGCCAAAACGCGGAGAGCTCAGGTCATGTTGGCACCCTGCAGCATGCCGCTAAGGGAAGATCGACATGCAACTTCAAGACATGGGCGTGAAGCCCTTTGCAATCCTGTTTGCGATCGTTGCGCTAGGGCCCATCGTGGCAGGCGTGGCTCTTCAACGCCAGGCAGGCACAGCCAACCACTACGCATTCTGGGGAATTTTGGTCATTGGTGTGCTTACGCTTGGTGTGATCGGTTTCTCGATGTTGAACCGGAGCGCAGTCATCCAGGACGCCGAACTGACAGTCAAGTCGACCTTCTATTCAACCACCGTGCCCTTGTCCAAGGTCACCGACGTCCGCACTGTAGTGCCGGGCTCCGAGGACGACCTTGTCGGGTTGCGTGTCAATGGCGTGGGCCTCCCAGGCTTTCGGTCCGGTTGGTTCAATTCCAGTGCCGGTGGCCGACTGTTCGTGGACCGTGTCGGCGGCGACTATCTGCTGGTCTCCGTAGACGGCAAGCCTCGGCTTGCGCTTGAGTTTGCCGATAATCAGGCGGCCACGAAAGCGCTTGCGGCAGGCATTGCTCGATGAGGAGAATGACCTACAACCTGCACGGAACCAACTGACGTCGGCGCGCGACTTGGCACAAGGGGGCAGTGGCAGTTCATTGACTACTACCTCGCGACGAGACCGTTCTATCTATATTTGAACCTCGCATCGCGTGGGCCTCAGGTCCGCACCTGGGCGGCATCGGCGCCGGCAACGGCGTGGCGCTGGAGCGGGTCAAGCCGAAGCTGCTGACCGGCGACACCGCCTCGCTGAAGTTCTCGATGGCCAACGCGAAGAAGGACCTCGGCTACTACAACGACATGGCCGAGCAGTCGTCGTCCAGCCACGGCATCGCGCAGGCGGTGGAGAAGCTGCTGGGGCAGCGGATCGATGCGTTCGGGCCGGATCGGATGGTGCTGGATCTGGTGGAGGCGTTGCGTTAGGCCGCGCCGCTCGCGATCGAGTCACCGAGCTCCGTGCGCTGTGAGACATGGACGGACGAGTCCTCCAGGAACCGATTCGCAGAACGCGAAGATCGTCAACGTCGCGTGCCCGCAGGCCAGCGAGCCTGAGGCTCAGAGCCGCAAGTTGCCGATAGGCGACCGCAGCGTGGGCTATCGCCTGAAAGTGAACACCGCCGACAGATACGTCACCGGCTGCGTGCCGATGTCCTCGATGCCATGCAGTGCCGAAGCGTCGAACAGCAGCGAGTCGCCGACGCCGAGCTTCACGACCCGGGTGCCGTATCGATAGCCGACGTCGCCCGACAGCAGGTAGATGAACTTCAGCCCAGGATGCTGGAAGCTCGCGTAGGGCTCGGCCCCGGGGAGCAGCGTGACCAGGTAGGGCTCGATGAACAGGTTACCCGAGAGCAGATGGCCGAGCAGCTCGTAGCGATAGTCGGCCACCGCGCCGATGCGGTCGACCACGATGCCCTTGCCGGCGCGCACGTGGCAGAAGTCGGAGCGGTCGGGCTGGTCGGAGAAGAGGCGCGACATCGGCACGTCGAGGCCGGTTGCGACGCGAGCCAGCGTTTCGACCGAAGGCGAGACCTGTCCGCGCTCGATGCGCGAGAGCAGCGAGCGGGAGATGCCGGAGCGCCGGGCCAGTTCGCCGCCGGAGGCGCCGCTGACGATGCGAAGGGCGCGCACGTGGGTGCCTATGAGAGAGGCGGGTTCGCTGCGGACGGGCCCGGGTGGGGCTGGGGTCGGGAGTGCGAGGGACGGTGGGAGCTTGAAGGGCTTGGCGGTGGGGAAGGGAGAGGCGACTTGTCTGCTCATGGTGTCGCCTTACCGAATTCCTGCAGATTGCGCGCCCAGCATCGCGCTTGCGTCCAACAAAGGCGGCTTGCGGTTTTCAATACTTCGTCCTCCCGTGCTGCTTGATGCAGGCATATATGTGCACCCGCCTTCAGTGGGGCGGATGCCGAAGTCTACGATAAACGTAGAGAAAGTATATCGCCTTTCTTCGATTATCGAAGGATGGTTTCTCGTGATCGCCCTCGAACAGACAATGTCTTCGGGCGACGCCTGCTGGAAGCCCGTGAGCGCGCGGGCCTGCCCCAGGACAAGGTCGGCGTGATGATCGGACTTGAAGAGTCCAGCAGCAGTGCGCGAATGAGTCGCTACGAAACAGGTATGCATGAGCCGCCCGTCGCGACCGCCCGTCGCATCGCCGCTGCCTTGAAGGTCCCACTGGCTTACCTGTATTGCGACGACGACGTGATTGCTCAGATCCTTCTCAAGGTTCACGCATTGTCAGTCGCGGGGCGAAGGCGGCTCCTTGAGTCTCTGGACTGACAGATTTCTCGAGAGGCGGTGATGGCGCTTAGGAGCCTCGGCGTCAGTCATCCCTACAAGACCGACATCCCGCTGGCGCCACTACGCCGAAAGAGAACTGGCTCCTAGTCCACTGAATCATTGAAATTGGCTGTGTATGCTCCACTTTGGAGAGCATGCACAGAATGAAGCTGACCGAGCAAGAGCGCGACGAACTTGAAGCGGTGATCCGCAAGCGGCACGGGAGCGCAGCGCTTGCGCGGCGGGCGCGCTGCGTGTTGCTGTGGGTCGATGGAGAGCGGCGCGTGGACATTCGCACCAAGCTGGCCTGCAACGATGGTTTCGTGACCCGGTGGACGCGGGCATTCGAGCTGGAAGGCCTGGCCGGGCTGGTGTCGCTGCACCCGGGCCGTGCGCCCGAGCGACCTGTGGCCAAATTGGAGGCACGGGTGCTGAACAAGACGCTCAAGCACAAGCCGTCGGATGGCTCCACGCACTGGAGCAGCCGAAAGTTGGCGGACGAGCTGGGCGACGTGTCGTTCTCGGCCGTGCAACGCATCTGGCGCAAGCATGGCCTGCAGCCGCACCGCCTGGATCGCCACTTGGTCTCCAATGACCCGGACTTCGAAGCCAAGGCCGCTGATGTGATTGGCCTGTACTTGAATCCTCCTGCGCACGCGGCCGTGTTCTGCGTGGACGAAAAGACAGCCATCCAGGCGCTTGATCGCAAGGACCGCATGCTGCCGCTGGCGCCAGGGCGCGCCGAGAGTCATGGCTTCGAGTACAAGCGCAACGGCACCTTGAGCCTGTTCGCTGCGCTGAACACCACCACCGGCGAGGTCCTGGGCAAGACCGCCGCGCGCCACACCAGCGAGCAGTTCGTCGCCTTCCTGCAGGACGTGCTCGCCAGCCAGCCGCAGCAACGAGAGATTCACGTCATCTGCGACAACGTCAGCAGCCACAAGACCCCGCTTGTGCAGGCCTTCCTCGCCGAGCACAAGCATGTGCGGATCCACTACACGCCGACCTATTCTTCCTGGCTCAACCAAGTGGAGAACTGGTTCTCGCGCATCCAGCGAGACGTCATCAGCCGAGGCATCTTCACCTCCGTCAAGGATCTTGAGAAGAAGCTCATGCGCTACATCCGTGCGCACAACAAAGACCCGAAACCGATCAAATGGAAGTACGACGATCCGAATCGTCGACACCGCCAATTCTTCTGATTCAGTGGACTAGTGAAGTACCTCGCGGTCACTGACTGCAGTCTTGCAATCCTCGTACAGGTCGAGCGGTACAGCGGAAAGCACTCTCAAGATACGGTCCGCTTCCGCAGCAATGGCGCTATCGCCGTTCTCCGGTCAGACGGAGTGATAGCGTTCTCGGCAACTGCGGGCAGGGTGAGGCGAACTGACGACTGGTAGTAGGTTCGGCAGCATAAACGGGGAAGCAACGAGCAAACGACTCATAGCGAGAATTGTTGACTAGGCGTATGGAGCTGAAGCGATGGGTTCGCAACCAGGCTGGAACTGACCCACGTTCGCTCGTGGCCAACGGTAGCCAGCGCGGGAGAGCCTGCACGGCACTGTCGATAAGTCAGAGGGCTGCGACGGAGGTCCGCAACTAGCCCGACTGCCGAGGTCCGGCATTTTGCAGGCAACGTCTGCTCCCGCTGCATTGCAATCGGTCGCCCCGAAAAACTAATGGACCGCACTGGTTCGGCCCCCGTCGTCGATATCGTGAAAGCGCGCGTCGGCGATCCCATTCGCGGATACGATTCCACTCGATCGGCGCCGTGGCGGACGATCGCGCATGGCCGCCACCCCATGGTTCGCAAGTTGCCGAAGCAATCCGGCTGCCTGCGCGGCTTGAATGCGCGTATCTGTCCCAATCTGGGGGAACCAAGATGATCAGCAAGAACACGATTTGTCTCTGGTACGACGGCACCGCCTTGGACGCCGCGACGTTCTACGCCGAGACGTTCCCGGACAGCGCGGTGGGAACTGTCCATCGCGCGCCTGGCGACTATCCCGCGGGCAAGCAGGGCGATGTCTTGACGGTCGAGTTCATGGTGATGGGCATCCCTTGTCTCGGCCTGAACGGGGGCCCGGCGTTCAAGCACAACGAGGCTTTCTCGTTCCAGGTTGCGACCGACAACCAGGCCGAAACGGACCGCTTGTGGAACGCGATTGTCGGAAACGGCGGCCAGGAAAGCGAATGCGGCTGGTGCAAGGACAAGTGGGGACTCTCGTGGCAGATCACGCCACGCGCCCTGACGGCCGCGATCACCGATCCTGATCGAGCGGCGGCCAAGCGCGCGTTCGAAGCCATGATGGGGATGCGAAAGATCGACATCGCTGCGATCGAAGCGGCTCGGGGCGGCTGACGCTTCCGTCTAGACGAGGCTCCGCGCCAGCAGGTGGTCCACCAGCCGCCGCTGCGGAAACGTCAGCGCCTCCTGCCGGGTGCACAGGTACATGCGCCGCGAGGCCCAGGCATCCGACAGGTTCAGGAAGCGCAGGCCCATCTCCTTGCGGTAGGTCGCCGCGGCGCCTTCGGGCAGGATGCCGACGCCCATGCCGGCCTCGATCATCCGGCAGACCCCCTCGAAGCTCTTGACCCGCACGCGCAGGCGCAGCACCTTGCGCGCCAGCAGCGCGGCGTCCTCGATGGTGCGGGTGATGGCCGAGTCGCTTTCGAGTCCCACGAAATCGAAGTCGAGCAGTTCCGCGAAGGACACGTCGCGGCTGCGGTACGGGTGCTTGCGATGCACGATGGCGACCAGCCGGTCGGTGCGGTAGGGAATGAAGTTGAGCGAGGAGTCCGCGGTCTCGCCGGTGATCACGCCGACGTCGGCCTGCCGATCCCGGATCGCCTGCACGATCCAGACGCTGCGATGCTCCTCCACGTCGACCCTGATCTCCGGATAGCTGCGGCGGAAGCTGGCGACGTCGTCGGGCAGGAACTGCCCCATCGCCGATGCGTTGGCCTGCAGCCGCACGCGCCCGGTCGCGCCTTGCGCGTAGTCCGAGAGATCGGCCCGCATGCGGTCGACGTCGCGCAGGATCAGCCGGGCATGGACGGCCAGCGACTCGCCCGCGCCCGTCACCGTGACGCCCTTGGAGTTGCGATGGAAAAGCGTGACGCCGAACTCGCTCTCGAGCATGCCGATGCGGCGGCTGGCGGCCGACAGCACCAGATGGTGCTCCTGCGCGGCCTTCGACAGGCTGCCGCTTTCGACGGCGCTCAGGAACAGCGCCAGGGAATCCAGGTCAGGTCTCATGACGGCCATTGTCGGGAATCAGCCCAGCGGCACGCTGGCCTCCTTCAGCACGCGCAGCACGAAGTGCGACTTGCTGTGGCGGATGCCGGGGATCTTGTAGAGCTTCTCGCGCAAGAGGCGCTCGTAGTCGCGCGTGTCGCGCACGGCGATGCGGATGTAGTAGTCGTAGTCGCCCGAGACCAGGTAGGCCTCCTGGATTTCCGGGATGGTGGCCAGCACGCGGCCGAACTCGTACAGCGTCTCGTCGGTGTGGCTTTCGAGCGTGAGCTGGACGATCACCGAGTCGTGGTAGCCCAGGCTCGGCGCGTCGAGGTCGACGGTGTAGCGCTTGATCACGCCCTGCGACTCGAGCTTCTTGATGCGCGTCCAGCAGCTGGTCGGCGACAGCCCGACGGCGGCGCCGATCTCCTGCAGAGTCTTGCGCGAATCCTCCCGCAGGACGCGCAGGATCGCCAGATCAATCTTGTCGGATGATTTTTCGTCTCCGGCTTCCTTTTGACGACTGGTTTTCTGGTTCATGAGTAAAAGAGCCCGAATAAAGAAGCATATTTTGCAATCAAAACGGAAGAATCTTGGCATGCAAACGCTCGCCACCCCCCAACTCCCGCCCCCTCTGGACAACCCCGCGTCGCCGCCGCGCGTGCGCAACGGCGCGGTCGCGCTGCTCGAGACCCTGATCGAGTGCGGCGTCGACACGATCTTCGGCTACCCGGGCGGCGCGGCGCTGCCGCTCTATGACGCGCTGCACGGCGAACCGCGCCTGCGCCACATCCTGGTTCGCCACGAGCAGGCGGCCGTCCATGCCGCCGAGGGCTATGCCCGGACCACCGGTCGGGTCGGCGTGGTGCTGGTCACTTCGGGCCCCGGTGTCGGCAACACCATCACCGGCCTGCTCGACGCCATGAGCGATTCGATCCCGGTGCTGTGCATCAGCGGCCAGGTGGCGACCTCGGTGATCGGCACCAACGCCTTCCAGGAAAGCGACGCGCTCGGGATGTCGCGGCCCGTGACCAAGTGGAACCACCAGACGCGCAGCGCCGACGACATCCCGGCCGTGGTCCGGCGCGCCCTCGACATCGCCGCCTCCGGGCGCCCCGGCCCCGTGCTGCTCGACGTGCCGAAGGATATCCAGCTCACGCCGCTGAATGCCGCGCACGCCGCGCCGGCCGCGACGCGCAAGGGCCGGACCCCGGGGCTGCCGCCGCGCGGGATGCTGCAGCGTGCCGCCGATCTGCTGTCGACGGCGCGCCGGCCGATCCTCTATGGCGGCGGCGGGCTCATCAACGCCGGGCCCGGGGCCTGCGCGGCCTTCACGCGGCTGGTCGAGCGGCTCGACGCCCCGTGCACGCTGACCCTGATGGGCCTGGGCGCCTTCCCGGCGTCCGACCCGCGCTTCCTCGGCATGCTCGGCATGCACGGCGCGCTCGAGGCCAACCTGGCGATGCACGAGGCCGACCTGGTGGTCTGCGTCGGTGCGCGCTTCGACGACCGCGTGACCGGCAAGCTCGACGAGTTCTGCCCGCACGCGCGCAAGATCCACATCGACATCGATCCGAGCAGCATCAACAAGATCGTGCAGGTCGACGTGCCGATGGTCGGCGACTGCGGCGCCATCCTCGACGTGCTGCTCACGATGCCCGAGCTGGACGGACTCGCGCCGGAGCGCCTCGCGCCATGGTGGCGGCGCATCGATCACTGGCGCGGGCAGCAGTGTTTCGGCTACACGCCGCGCGCCGACGTGATCCTGCCGCAGGCACTGATGACTTCGCTGCAACAGGCCATCGAGGGCCGCGATGCGATCGTCTCGACCGACGTCGGGCAGCACCAGATGTGGGCTGCGCAGTACCTGCGCTTCGAGCGGCCGGGCCGGTGGCTCACTTCGGGCGGCGCCGGCACGATGGGCTACGGCCTGCCGGCCGCGATCGGCGCGCAGATCGCGCATCCCGACGCGCTCGTGGTGTGCGTCAGCGGCGATGCCTCGGTGCTGATGAACATCCAGGAACTGTCGACCGCCRCGCAGCACCGCACGCCGGTCAAGCTGGTGCTGTCGAACAACGGCTACATGGGCATGGTGCGCCAGTGGCAGGAGCTGAACCACGGCAACCGGCTGAGCCACAGCTGGAACGAGGCGCTGCCCGACTTCGTGGCGCTGGCCAGGGCCTTCGGCTGGGGCGCGCGCCGCGTCGCCGATCCGGCCGAGCTGCCCGGCGCGCTGGCCGAGTGCCTGGCCCATGACGGGCCCTTCTTTCTCGACGTGCAGGTGGCGGCGCAGGAGAACTGCTTCCCGATGATGCCGTCGGGCCGCGGCCATCACCACGTGATGCTCGCGAAGGACCGCTGGTACGAGGAAGACAAGGAGGACAACGCGCCCCACTGAACCGCTGCCCGTCGCCAGCTCGAGAAATTCATGCCTCGCCGCCTACCGGCGGCCGAGGTGTCCCGTGCGCACGCCGCTTACCCGCGGCCGCGCGCACGTCCCAGAGAGTCCTACCGGATCCGAAAAACAATGATGCCCCCCGAACTCGCCAGCGTCTCGCTGGACGACAAATACACCGCCACCACCGGCCGCGTCTACCTGAGCGGCATCCAGGCCCTGGTGCGCCTGATGCTGGTGCAGAAGTGGCGCGACCAGGCGGCCGGCCTGAACACCGCCGGCTTCGTGTCCGGCTATCGCGGTTCGCCGCTCGGCGGCATCGACGAGGCCTTCTGGAAGGCGCAGTCCCAGCTCGACGGCAACGGCGTGAAGTTCCTGCCCGGCGTCAACGAGGAACTCGCGGCCACGGCCGTGTGGGGCACGCAGCAGGTGCAGCTGACCGGCGAGAGCACGGTCGATGGCGTCTTCGCCATGTGGTACGGCAAGGGTCCGGGCGTCGATCGCTGCGGCGACGTCTTCAAGCACATGAGCCACGCCGGCACCTCGCCGCACGGCGGCGTGCTGCTGGTGGCCGGCGACGACCACGGCGCCTACTCGTCGACGCTGCCCAACCAGAGCGACCACATCTTCGCGGCCTCGATGATCCCGATGCTCTATCCGCAGAGCGTCGAGGAATACATCGAGCTCGGCCTGCACGGTTTCGCGATGTCGCGCTTCGCGGGCCTGCCCGTGGGCTTCAAGGCGCTGGCCGATACCGTCGAGTCGTCGGGCCCGATCTCGGCCGACCTGATGGGCGTGCACACGCGCCTGCCGCAGGGCTTCGTCTTTCCGCCCGGCGGCGTGCATGCGCGCCTGTCGACCGACACGCTGGGCCTGCAGGCGCGCAAGCAGGAAGCGCTGATGCAGGACTACAAGATCTACGCCGCCATCGCCTATGCGCGCGAGAACCGGCTCAACCGCATCACCATCGACTCGCCGCGCGCGAAGCTCGGCATCGTCGCCTCGGGCAAGTCCTACCGCGACGTGCTCGAGGCGCTGGAGGAACTGGGCGTCGACGCCGACGAGGCCGCGCGCATCGGCGTGCGCGTGTTCAAGGTGGCCATGCCCTGGCCGCTGGAGCCCGACTCGATCCGCGAGTTCGCCGACGGGCTGGACGAGATCCTGGTGGTCGAGGAGAAGCGCCAGATCGTCGAGTACCAGCTCAAGGAGCACCTCTACAACTGGCGCGAGGACGTGCGCCCGCGCGTCATCGGCAAGTTCGACGAGGCCGGCGAGTGGGCCTCGCCGCGCGGCCGCTGGCTGCTGCCGGCCACGGCGGACTTCTCGGTGGCGCAGATCGCCCGCGTGATCGCCGGGCGCATCGCGCGCTTCCACACCAGCGACATGATCCGCGCCCGCCTGGCCATCCTCGACGCCAAGGACGTGGTGCTCGGCAAATCCGTGGCCACGCCGGCGCGGCCCGCCTGGTACTGCTCGGGCTGCCCGCACAACAGCTCGACCAAGGTGCCCGAAGGCAGCCTGGCGCTGGCCGGCATCGGCTGCCACGTGATGGCGACCGCGATCTACCCCGAGCACAACAAGACCACCACGCACATGGGCGGGGAGGGCGCGCCGTGGCTGGGGCAGGCCTGGTTCTCGAAGCGCAAGCATGTGTTCGCGAACCTCGGCGACGGCACCTACTACCACTCGGGATCGATGGCGATCCGCGCGGCGGTGGCGGCCGGCATCCGAATCACCTACAAGATCCTCTACAACGACGCCGTCGCCATGACCGGTGGCCAGCCGGTCGACGGGCCGATCAGCGTGCCGCGCATCGCGCAGCAGGTGGCGGCCGAAGGCGTGCGGCGCATCGCGCTGGTGGCCGAGGACCCGGGCCGATGGGCCGATCGCTCGAAGCTGCCGGCCGACAGCGAGGGCCTGTCGCTCACGGTGCACCATCGGGACGCGATGGACGATGTGCAGCGCATGCTGCGCGACTACGAGGGCGTGTCGGTGCTGATCTACGACCAGGTGTGCGCGGCCGAGAAGCGGCGCCGCCGCAAGAAGGGCGAGTTCCCGCAGATCGCCGAGCGCGTCTTCATCAACGAATTGGTGTGCGAAGGTTGCGGCGACTGCGGCGAGCAGTCCAACTGCACCTCGCTGCTGCCCCAGCCGACCGAGCTCGGCCTCAAGCGCCGTGTCGACCAGAGCGCGTGCAACGCCGACTACTCTTGCGTCAAGGGCTTCTGCCCGAGCTTCGTGAGTGTCGAGGGCGTCGCGCCGCGCAAGAGCAAGCCGGTGGCGGCGAAGGCTGAAACCGCAGCGGCGCTGCCCGAGCCCGCGGGCGCGTCGCTGGAGAACATCCACAACATCCTGATCACCGGCATCGGCGGCACGGGTGTCATCACCATCGGCGCGCTGATCGGCATGGCGGCGCACCTCGAGGGCAGGGGCGTGAGCGTGCTCGACATGACCGGCATGTCGCAGAAGAACGGCTCGGTGACTTCGCATGTGCGCATCGCGCGCGACAACGCCCAGCTCAAGGCGCAGCGCATTCCGACCGGCGAGGCCGACCTCGTGCTGGGCTGCGACATGCTCACCGCGGGTGCGCCCGATGCCATCTCGAAGATGCGGCCCGGCCGCACCTATGCGCTGATCAACACCTTCGAACAGCCGACCGGCCATTTCGCGCAGGATGCCGACTGGGTCTTTCCCGCCGCGCAGGTGCGCGCGTTGATCGAGGAGTCGGTCGAGGGCGGGGCCGACTTCATCGACTCGACGGCGCTGGCCACCCGACTGATGGGGGACGCCATCGCCTCCAACCTGTTCCTGCTGGGCTTCGCCTTCCAGAAGGGCCGCATTCCGCTGTCGTCGGCCGCGCTGCTGAAGGCGATCGAGATCAACGGCGTCGCCGTCAAGGCCAACCAGGCGGCCTTCGGCTGGGGGCGCAAGGCGGCGCTCGATCTGTCCGCGGTCGCGCGCGAGGCCTCGCCGGCGCAGGTGGTCTCGGTCTCGCGGCCGACGGCGTTGCGCGCGCTGGTGGAGGATCGCGTCGAACKGCTGATCGCCTACCAGGACGCTGCGTACGCCAAGCGCTATGCGGATTTTGTCGAACGCGTGCAGGCCGTCGAGGCCAAGCATGGCGGCAAGGATGCGCTGGCCCGCGCGGTCGCGGCCAATCTGTTCAAGCTCATGGCCTACAAGGACGAATACGAGGTGGCCCGGCTCTACACCGACGGGCGCTTCCAGGCGCAGCTGGCGCAGGCCTTCGAAGGCAAGGCGAAGCTGCGCTTCCATCTCGCGCCGCCGATCCTGGGCCAGCGCGATGTGCACGGCCATCCGGTCAAGCAGAGCTTCGGTCCGTGGATGCTGCATGGCTTGCGCGTGCTGGCGGCGCTGCGCCGGTTGCGCGGCACGCCGCTGGATCTCTTCGGACGGACCGCCGAACGCAGGACCGAACGCCAGCTCATCGAAGAGTACCGCGCGGGTATCGAGGAAGTGCTGGCGCGCATCGAGCAGGTCGGACTGGACGCCGTGCGCGACACCGGGGTCGCGCTGGCGCGGCTGCCGGAGCAGATCCGCGGCTATGGGCACGTGAAGGAGGAGAGCCTGGTACGGGCGCGCGTCAGGTGGTCGAAGCTCGCGCAGGAGCTGCGTGGGACGCGGGGGGTGAGGGSGGGGCGGGAGGCGGTACCTGAACCCGCCTGAGCATGCCTTGGTGCTCAGTTGCGACGAAAAGAGCCAGATTCAGGCGCTCAACCGAACGCAGCCGGGCCTGCCGATGAAGCGCGGGCGCGCCGGCAGGGGAGTGGGCAGGCATCGGGCAAAGACGTAGCGCCGATCTCGGCGCCGTTCGCCTCGAACAGCGATCCGTCGGCCATCTTCATGGCTGGCGCTTGACGTCCTGTGCCTGACGTTGAACGGCACTGAGGATTCCGCGGAGGATGTCGATCGGCGTTGGAGGACAGCCGGGTATCGCCACGTCGACAGGAATCACGTTCGCCACCTTGCCGCAGCTGGCATAGCTCTCGCCGAAGAYGCCGCCGGTGCAGCCGCAATCGCCGACGGCGACCACCAGCTTCGGTTCCGGCGTGGCGTCGTAGGTTCGCCGCAGTGCTTCTTCCATGTTGCGCGACACCGGTCCGGTCACCAGCAGCATGTCGGCATGGCGCGGACTGGCGACGAACCTGATGCCGAGTCCCTCGATGTTGTAGTAGGGATTGTTGAGGGCGTGGATCTCCAGTTCACAGCCGTTGCATGAGCCGGCATCGACCTCGCGGATCGCCAGCGCCTGGCCAAGGATGGCGAGGAGCTCGCGCTGGATGCGATCGACCGCGGCGTGTTCGGCCTCGTCGATCCGCGGTGCCGGCTCTGTGACGATGCCCGTGCGGACGATCTGCTTGAGGATGTGCCACATCAGAGGTCGTGCCCCGAGTAACTCAGGTTGAAGGACTTGTTGATCAGCGGAAAGTCCGGAACGATGTTGCCGATGATGGCGTGCTCGAGCACCGGCCAGTTCTGCCAGGACGGATCATGGCAGTGACATCGCGCGATGCGGCCGTCGCCCCCGATCTCCAGCGCGACGAACACCTCGCCCCGCCAGCCTTCGACCCAGCCCGCACCCGGCGATGCCGAAGCCTGAGGCCGCAGCTCGGCGTGAACGGCGCCGTCCGGCAGGCCCGAGCAGATGGCGCGGATGAGCCGCAATGACTCGAATGCCTCGTCGAACCGCACCGCCACGCGCGCCGCGACATCGCCGTCGTGGTGCGTCGCTGCTGCAACCTTCAGCCGGTCGTAGGGTGGCCATGGGAAGTCGCTACGCAGATCGGCCGTCTGACCGCTGGCGCGCCCCGCCAGGCCCGTGAGGCCCAGTTGTGCGGCCAACTGGGGCGTTACCCGTCCGGTGCCGGCGAAGCGGTCCTGCAGGCCCGCATGTTCGTCGTAGACACGCCGCAGCGCGCGCACCTCTCGCTCGATCGCATCGCACTGCCTGCAAAGGCGATCCCTCATCATCGGCGTCGGATCGATCGCCACGCCGCCGGGCATGACGGCGTCCATCATCAGGCGGTGGCCAAAGATCTCCTTGGACAGGCGCAGCCAGTCTTCGCGCAGGCGCGAGAACTGCGCCAGGCCGAAGGCCAGCGCCGCGTCGTTGGCCAGAGCGCCCAGGTCGCCCAGATGATTGGCCACGCGCTCGCGCTCCAGCATCAGCGCACGCAGCCAGGTGGCGCGAACCGGGATCTCGGCGCCCCAGGCCGACTCGAGCGCCATGCTGTAGGCCCAGGCGTAGGCCACCGTCGTGTCGCCTGAGACACGTCCCGCGAGGCGATGGCCCTCCAGCGGCGCCAGTTCCGTGAAGCGGCGCTCGATGCCCTTGTGCGTGTACCCGAGGTGCTGTTCGAGCCTGAGCACCTTCTCGCCCACGACAGAGAAGCGAAAGTGGCCGGGCTCGATGATGCCGGCATGCACGGGTCCGACGGCGATCTCGTGCACCCCGTCACCTTCGACGCGCACGAAGGGGTAGTCGGCAGGAAGCGCGCGCCCTGCGGCCCTCTCGGGCTCTGCGGTCTGCTGCAGGGGCGGTGTTCCGGGCGGCCACACCCCGTGGTCGAGCCAGGGACGCTCGTCGCGGCTGGCCTCGGCTCGGAGGCCCGAAAGATCGGCCATCGCGCGCTGCATGCGACTCGCGCACGGGAATGTCACTGACAAATCAGGAAACCCTCGCGCCGCGTCGTCCAGCTTCAGTTCGAGCCAGACCAGCCCCTCGGGGAGCGCATAGGCCGCACACGCCGCCATGCCGTGGCCGGAGGCGCTGCGATCGACGCCCCAGACCGAAATCAGGCGCCCACTGGTGTTCGCGATGCTGCGTGCTGCGGTGCTCCAGGCGTCCCGATCCACCCGCCCATGCCAAGTGGGCATCGGCGCCGAGAGGCGCCGAAGATCAAGTCCGAGTTCCGGCAGCGCCATTGGATCAGTTCCCCAGCATCGCCGCCGCCTGGACGTACCAGGCATTGAGATAGGGTGGAATGTAGAGGCCGAGCATCAGACCCAGCGCCAGATGCATGAACACCGGAACCAGGGCCGGCGGATGCGCCAGGGGCTTGACGTTGGTCTCGCCGAACACCATCGGCTGGACCCGGCTGAAGACGGATGCAAACGCCAAGCCCAAGGCGATCAGAAGGAAGGGGGTCGCCCAGGGCTGTTCGCGCATCGCGGTCGTGACGATCAGGAACTCGCTGGCGAAGACTCCGAACGGGGGCATTCCCAGAATCGCGAGTGATCCAAGCATCAGACCCCAGGCGACCGTCGGACTGACCTTGATGAGCCCGCGGATGTTCTCCATGATCTGGGTGCCCGCCTTCTGCGTGGCATGGCCGACGGCAAAGAAGATCGCGGACTTGATCAGCGAATGCACGGTCATGTGCAGCAGCCCGGCGTAGTTGGCGATCGGGCCGCCCATTCCGAAAGCAAAGGTCATCATTCCCATGTGCTCGATCGACGAGTAGGCGAACATGCGCTTCACGTCCTTCTGCCGGATCAGGAAGAACACTGCCGCCACCACCGACAGCAGGCCGAAGCCCATCATCAAACGGCCGGCCAAAGCATTGTGCAGTGCGCCGTCGGTCAGCACCTTGCAGCGCAGGATGGCATAGAGCGCGACGTTCAGCAGCAGGCCCGACAACACGGCAGATACCGGCGTCGGACCCTCGGCATGCGCGTCCGGCAGCCAGTTGTGGACGGGCACCAGGCCGACCTTGGTGCCGTAGCCGATGAACAGGAATGCGAACGCCAGCGTGATGATGTTCGGGTCGAGCTGGTCCTTCACCGCATCGAGGTTGGTCCAGAGCAAGGCACCGCCCTCGGGGCCGATGACCTTCTCGGCCGCCATGTACAGCAGCACCGTTCCGAACAGCGCCTGGGCGATGCCCACGCCGCACAGGATGAAGTATTTCCAGGCGGCTTCGAGACTGGCCGCGGTGCGATAGACGCTGACCAGCAGCACGGTGGTCAACGTGGCGGCCTCCATCKCGACCCAGATGATGCCCATGTTGTTGGTGGTCAGTGCCAGCAGCATCGTGAAGCTGAACAGCTGGTACATGCTGTGATACAGGCGCAGCCGCGGCGGCGTCATCTTGCCGTGATCGCGCTCCACGCGCATGTAGGGGCGCGAGAAGATGGAAGTGGTCAGCCCAACGAACGCGGTCAGCGTGACGAGAAAGACGTTCAGCGGGTCGATGTAGAACTCGCGGTCCCACACCAGCATGGGGCCGCTCTCGACGATCTGCGCCGTGAGCACGCAGGCGGCGACGAAGGTGCCCAGGCTGAAGGCGACATTGACGTCGCGCGCGTTGTCGCGATGGCCCACCAGCGCCAGCACCATCCCGCCGGCCAGCGGCGTTGCGAGGAGGAAGGCCAATGCAAGCATCTCAGTCGTCCTTCAGCTTCTCGAGATGGCGAATGTCCAGGCTGTCGAACTGTTCGCGAATCTGGAACATGAACACGCCCAGGATCAGTACGCCGATCAGCACGTCCAGCGCGATGCCGAACTCGACCACCATCGGCATGCCATAGGTGGCCGATGTGGCGGCAAAGAACAGGCCGTTTTCCATGGCGAGGAAGCCGATGACCTGCGGAACCGCCTTGGCTCGCGTGATCATCATCAGGAACGACAGCAGCACACAGGCCAACGCGATGCCCAGCGTGCCGCTGGCCAGCGCCGAGGACAGCTGGGAGATGGGAATCGCCAGATTGAACGCGAAGATCACGACCACGATGCCGATCAGCATCGTCGTCGGGATGTTGATCAGCGTCTCGACGTCCCAGCGGATACCGAGACGGTCGATGACCCGGTGCAGCAGGTACGGGATCAGCAGCACCTTGAGGACCAGGGTCAGCCCGGCCGACACGTACAGGTGGTGCTGGCTGGTGGCATAGCCGACCAAGGCGGTCGCGAGCGCCAGCGCCGCACCCTGCATCGTGAACAGGTGAATCAGCGTGAAGATGCGCCGCTGCGAGATCATCGCGAAGGCGAGCATCAGCAACACCGCGCCGAGCAGGTTGACGAATTGGGTCAGGATGGCGCTGCTCATGTCACTGGCTCAGCAGCAGTTGCACCAGCATGCCGATCACCGCCAGCAGGAAGGCGGTGGCCAGGAACYCGGGCACGCGGAAGATGCGCATCTTGGCGCTGGCAGTTTCCAGCGTGGCCAGCAGAAAGCCGCCCACGGCCAGCTTGATCATCAACACGGGCAACGCCAGCAGCATCGCGAGCGGGGCTTGGGCTTCGGCCACGCCCCAGGGGAAGAACAGGGCCAGGCCGATGCACGAATAAGCGAACAGCTTCAGGCTGGCCGCCCATTCGATCAGTGCCAGGTGACGGCCCGAGTACTCGAGGATGAGCGCCTCGTGGATCATGGTCAGTTCGAGGTGCGTGGCCGGGTTGTCGACCGGGACGCGCGCGTTCTCGGCCAGCGACACCATCGTGAATGCCACCCCGGCAAAGGCCAGGCCGGGATAGATCGCCAGCTCGCGGTGCGCGAGCGTCTCGACGATCGTGGTGAGGGAGGTGGACTTGGAGATCAGCGAGGCCGAGAACAGCACCATCAGCAGCGCCGGCTCGGCAAGGAAGCCGACCAGCATCTCGCGCCGCGCACCCATGGTGCCGAACGCGGTGCCGACGTCCATGGCGGCCAGCGAGATGAACACCCGCGCCAGCGCGAACAGACCGACCAGGGCGATCGCATCCGCCGACGGTGCCAACGGCAGATCGGTCGACAGCATGGGGATGATGGCGCAGGCCAGCACCATGCAGCCGAACATCACATAGGGCGCGACGCGGAACAGCCGCGATGCGTGGTGGGCGACCATCGACTCCTTGTTGAACAGCTTGTGCAGCATCCGGTAGGGCTGCCAGAGGCTGGGCGCGGACTTGTTCTGGAGCCAGGCGCGCCACATGTTGACCCAGCCGGTCAGCAGCGGCGCCAGGCCGATCGCGATGACGATCTCCAGCAACTGCGACACGAAGGCGGTGAAGTTCATGGCGACCTCATCGCATCACCACCAGCAACGTGGCCACCAGCGTCAGGAAGCTGTACAGCAGGTACACCGAGATTCGCCCTTGCTGCATCAGGCCGACCAGTCGCGCGAGGTACGCCGCCAGGTCGACGATGGGCACATAGAGCCAGCGCCAGAAGTGATCCTCGACCGTCACGCGGTAGTGGGGCTCGGCGTCGAAGGGCGTGGGTAGATCGCGCCGCATCAGGAAGAAGGGTTCGAAGATCTGACGGATGGGCTGGCCGAAGCCTTCGGCCGTGTCCTGCATGCGCGCGGTGCCCCACGGGAAGCCGCACGCCCAGGGCAGGCCGCGACGCACGCGGCCGTGGTAGAGCCTGCGAACAAGCAGGTAGGCGAGTGCAAAGCTTCCCAGGATGCCGAGCAGGAAGATCACGGGGCCATAGCTGGCCTGCTCGAGGCTGTTCGGCGCCAACAGCCAGCCGCTGGCTGCTACCTTGGCGCCGAGACCCGACGCGACAAGCTGCCGAGTCACGGGGTCGATCAATTGAATGAACTGTGTTGGCAGCAGCCCGAGCGCGGTGCAGCCAAGCGCCAGCCACACCATCCCCACACGCTCCCAGCGACCGGCATCGTGGGCGTGGGCGAGCTTGTCCTCGCGCGGCTGCCCAAGGAAGATGACACCGAAGAACTTGACCATCGTGTAGCCGGCCAGCGCGGCCACCAGGGCGATGAGCGCGGCGACCACCGGAATCAGCATGGTCAGCAACGGTTGCGGCAAGCCCGGTGTGAAGAGGAAGCTCTGCAGCAGCAGCCATTCCGACACGAAGCCGCCCAGCGGCGGCAAGCCGGCGCTGGTCAGCGCGCCCAGGAGCATGAGCCAGGCAACCCAGGGCATGGTCCGGATCAGGCCGCCCAGCTTGCCGAGGTTTCGCTCGGAAGTGGCATGCAGCACGCTGCCGGTGCCGAGGAAAAGCAGGCTCTTGAAGAAAGCGTGGCTCGCGACATGATAGAGGGCCGCTGTCAACGCGAGTGCGGCCATCGGCTTCATGCCATAGGCCGAGAAAATCAATGCCAGGCCCATGCCGACGAACAGCAGGCCCATGTTCTCGATCGACGAATAGGCCAGCAGCCGCTTCATATCGGTCTGCACCGCCGCGAAGACCACGCCGAACAGCGCTGTCGCCAGTCCGACCGCGAGCAGCAGCCCGCCCCACCACCACATGCGGGTGTGCAGCAAGTCGAAAGATACGCGCAACAGGCCGTAGATGGCCGTGTTGAGCATGACCCCGCTCATCATGGCCGAGACCGGGGAGGGCGCGGCGGGGTGGGCCTCGGGCAGCCAGACATGCAGCGGCAGGACGCCTGCCTTGGCGCCGAAACCGAAGACGGCGAGCAGGAAGCCGGCCGAGGCCCAGAACGGCGACAGGGCCTGGGCGCGCATGTTGGCAAAGGTGTAGTCGCCGGTTTCGGCCTGCAGCACACCGAAGCACAGCAGGACGGCGATCGCGCCGATTCTCGCCATCGTGATGTAGAGATAGCCGGCGCTGCGCACCTCGGCCATGCGGTGGTTCGCGGTCACCAGGAAGAACGACGACAGTGCCATCGTCTCCCACATCACCATGAATGAATACGCATCGTCGGCGAGGATCACCCCCACCATGCTGACCAGGAAAACGTGGTATTCCAGGCACAGCAGGCCGGGTGGCGTGCCTTCGCCCTTGCGGAAGTACCCAGCCGCAAATGCGGAAATTCCGGCTGAAGCGCCACCCACCACCATCAGGAAATAGGCCGACAGGTTGTCCAGGCGGAGATGGAACGGCAATGCCGGGAGTCCGATGGGCAGCACGGCGACCTCGGGGGAGCCAAGCAGCGCGTCCAGGGCCAGACCGAAGAGCGCCAACCCGAGTAGCGCCCCGATGGGGAAGAGCGCCTGGGAGACCAGGCGGAATCGATGCAGGGCGAAGATCCCGGCGGTTCCCACAAACAACCACCCCATCGCCACAACAAGAATCCAGTCGAGATGGATCCATTCTGCGATGGGGGGAAGGCTGCTCATGACGCAGGCGGCCCTGGGGTGCGCAGCGCGCCGCTTGGTGGCCGAAGAGAAGCCTCTGGCGAGCCAGACTCCGTTCGAGGCGCCGGTATGTCTGAGGAGGAGGTGCGCTCCCTCGCGGTCGCGTCGCGCGCCATGTCTTGGACACCGTGCCGCACGACCTGCGATGCCGTCCGATCCTGCAGCGCACAAAGTCGCTCGAAGGCTTCCTTCTTGTGTGGATCAATGAGCAGCGTCAGCCGTGCAGTTTTGAATTCCATGGATCCTCAGCATGGCAATGCGATAAGTACCCGCAACACATGGTACATGAATGCCATGCAAATCACGAAGCCTTGGCCTMGTTGGTCCTTCAGTGCGGAAGCGACCAGCGCAAACCCGCGAGCAACTGGCTGGCGGCAGCAGGGTCCAGGGCTTTCGGCCTGCGAATTGGGCAGGGCTGGATTTCTTGAGTCTTGATTGAGGGAACTCGGGTGTCAGCGCTTGGCCATTTGCACCAGCGAGGCTCGAATGCGGTCGGTGTCCATGTCGGTGATCACCACGCGCGGAGTCAGGACCATCGGCTGATTGATTTGGAGATTGGGCAGCACGAGCAGGCAATGCGTCCCGTCATTGTCCGGGGCAATCATCCTGTGGTGTGCCAGCACCCCTTGACGTACGACGTCCGTCGAGGCGATGTTCGTGAGCAAAGTGACCACCACCGTTCGATCCAGTCCGAGGTCCAGCGTCGCGACGTCGTCTCCCTTCTGCGAAGTCGAGTCAATTTGGCCTCCAGCCAGATCAACGTCGTTCTTCAGAATCTGTCTGATGATCTCCAGCAAGCAATCGGGCATGAGCGTTTCGGGGAATGGGTCGGCGGGCTCGGTGGCCCGAATGAGCCCGGCCAGGTCCAACAGGTTGGCATCGCTCCCGTCGTACCGCACGCACCGCAGCCGCCACTCGGGGTGTTGCTGACAGGCAGCATCGACCTCGCGTGGATCGCTAGCGGCATAGCACGCCGCGTCCAGCCAGGTCATGGTTTCTTCGAAGGTGTCGATCGACGCCAGGGCGTCGGGAAACTGCCGTGCGTAGCACTTCGGGTCCCGCACACCGCGGCGCGTGCGCATGAGCGGCGATGCGAGGTGGACGTAGTCACCCTCGCGCCAAAGCGCCGCGCAAACTTGGGCTTTCCCCCCGGGCGGCAGGAACTGCACGAGCTTCAGATTGTGGCGGGGCCGCGACCGGCGAGGCGGCGCGGGCATGTTGAATGGCTGCTGGGGCATGGCGACGCTTCAAAACCTTCGAGCGACGTGGATTGGCTGTCGTCTCGGCGTTCACGGTCGGCTCCAACCACCGTCGGTGCGAGAACGGCAACAAGAGTCGGACGATCGAACTCCACGGGTTCAAGCCTCCGCAAGACGAGTAGGGGACGCGATTTCTCGACGCCTGGCCAGCAAATGTAATGCGTTTATCGTGTAATTGCAATGATAATGACATTATCATGTCTTGACGAGTGGCAAAGCGACCGAACTGAGCGGCTCACCCCCGAACCGCACAACTATTTCGAAGGTTTGATCGTGTTGAATCAGCACGACATCGAAGAGGCGCAGCACGCGTCGACGGCCGCCGCGCAGAAGACGGTGGACGAGGTCAAGGCCACCGCCCTTGCGTGAGTCCCTCGCGGCAGACTGAGGGGGGCGAGAGCTTCCAGAGCATCTGGCGAGACAGAGTCGAACGGATGCGGGTATCTCAGCTCTTGATACCAAGCAGGTCAAGCACCCCGCACACGAACGTGAGCGGGTGGGGCGGGCATCCGGGTACGTAAAGAGTCGGCTTGAATCGGTCGAGGAAACTTCGCTCCAAGGCTGACGAACCCTCGAAAGGACTGCCCGATATTGCGCAGGCCCCGACCGCGATCACGAGCTTGGGATCGGGCATGCCATCCCAGCACATCTGAAGGGCCTCAGCCATGTTGCGTGTGATCGGCCCGGTCAACACCAGGCCGTCCGCATGTCGGGGGGATGCCACGATGTCGATGCCATAGCGCCCGATGTCGAAGTTGACATTGGTGAGGGCATTGACCTCGAGTTCGCAGCCGTTGCAGCCACCGGCCGAGACCGATCTCAGCTTCAGCGAGCGACCAAAGCGCTTGCGCAGTGCTTCGGACACCCTGACGGGGTCGGGTGCCGGCCGCGAGGCGTCGATGATCAACTCGTCACGGTTGGTAGAGGCAAGCTTGAAATCGTTCGTGAACGAGAGCTTGCTGCTCGGGCACACAGGAGCGCAGTCGCCGCACATCACGCAGCGCCCCAGATCGATCCGCACCGGATCGAGCGTGATCGCCTCCGCCGGACAAGCGGCCAGGCAGGTGCCGCACTCCGTCTCGCAGGGGGCGGCGCCGATGACGGGCTTGCCGCGAAAACCCACGGGATTCGCGTGGCGAGGATCCTTGATGTATTGGGTTCCTTGCGAGGCCCTGACCCTGATCGACTTGAGCACCGATGTTCCTAGAGATCGTTCCCGCAATAGGAAAGATCAAAGCTCTTGTTGCAGATGGGAAAGTCCGAGATCTCGTTGTCGCGCAAGGCCAGCGCGAGGCCGAACCAGTTCAACAGCGACGGATCCTGGACCTTGTAGTGAACGAGGCGCCCGTCGGCGCCTGTTTCCAGCGCTTGGACCACGGGCCCGCGGAAGCCTTCGCGCACCGAGACGCACAGCGTGCCGGGCGAAAGCGGTCCTACCGGCACGGGCGGCGCGGCCATCAGGTCGAGCCCCGGCGCTTCGAGCGCTTGTGTCACCCAGCGGACGGACTCGTCGATCTCGCGCATGCGAAGCTTAAGCCGTGCCCAGCAGTCACCCGTTTCCTCGGTTTGAAGCCTGACGGGATGGCTGGTGTACAGCCGCCCGGGCAGGCTGACACGCATGTCAATGGCCACGCCGCTGGCGCGTGCCGCCAAGCCAACGAGCCCGATGTCTTGCGCCGCGCCCTTGCCGACGATGCCTACCCCCTGGAAGCGGGAACGGACGCTGCGCGCGCTGAGCATCAGGTCGTTGACCTCGGCGATGTCCTTCGCGAAGGCTCCGAGGGTGGCGAGCAAGTCCCGTCGCAGCGCATCGTCGATGCCGAAGCGCACACCGCCCGGACGCAACCAGCCCCGGCCGAAGCGGCTGCCGCTGGCGCGCATCGATGCGTTGATGACCGCCGTGCGCAAGCGCCCATACGTGGCGCCGCCCTGCAGGAACGCAATGTCGGTGGCAAGCCCCGTGAGGCCCGCCAGATGCATGGCGACGCGCTCCAGTTCCAGCGCGATGCCGCGCACGATGTCGGACGCCATGCTCACCTGAACGCCAGCCAACGCTTCCACCGCGGCACAGTAGCCCCATGCATAGGCAATGCTGCTGTCGCCAGCGATGGACTCGACCAACGAGGTGAGTGCGAGCGGCGGGCGGCGCAGCAGGAGTGCCTCGACGCCGCGATGCTGGTAGCCGAGCTGGATTTCCAGGTGATGTACTTTCTCTCCGTGGCACATGAAGCGAAAATGTCCCGGTTCGATCACGCTCGCGTGGATCGGGCCGACCCCAACTTCGTGAACCTCCTGCCCGCGCACCTTGAAAAAAGGATACTCGGTCATGCGCTGCTGGCGAGGCCCTTCGTAGCGCACCGGCTTGAGCCAGGGATGTCCCACGGGCGTGAGTCCGGTCTGTTCCCACAGCTCCCGTTCGAACATCTGGACGGCGGGATGCCGCAGAGTGAGCGACGGGAATGACTCATGGTTCGTTGCGCGGCCGCGCACGATGTTAAGTCGCCCTCCATCGCCCTGCAGAATTGCCGTGACCACCACCTCATCGCTCGCGGCGGGGCGGCCGAACAGCGCAATCATGCGTTTGCCGCCGTCGAGGGCCTGTGCGCAGCAGTCCGCCCATGCGACCAAGCCGAGCGGTGCAATCTCTCGGGTCAGCACCATGGCGACCGGCTTCGCGGGTCCCATCATTGCCCGCCAATCGATTGCGCCACTTGCAGCAGCAGCTGGCTGATCGGGGCCGGTGTGTAGACACCGAGCAGGATGAGGACAACGACGAATCCAAGCTTGGGCATTGCAGTCACCCAGCTCTCCTTGATCGACGCACCTTGCCGGTCCGACGGTCCCCACAGCATCGGAAAGATCGAGCGGCCCGTCGCGACGAAGATGATCGTCAGCATCGTGCACATCATCGTGAACGCGATCAGGTTGCCCGACTGCACGATGCCCGACAAGATCAGCATCTCCGCCATGAAGCTGCCGAAGGGAGGGAAGCCCAGCAAGGCGAAGGTGCCCACGGCGAACAGCAATCCAGAGAACGGAAGCACCCGCATCACGCCGCTCAGTGCTTTGACTTCGTTGGTGCCGTAGACGGCCCGCAGCCGGCCTGCAGTGAGGAACAGCAGCGCCTTGACGAAGGCGTTGCTGACAATGTAGAGCAGTACGCCATATGCCGCCGCCTTGCCCACGGACAGCCCGATCGCGATCACGCCGGAGGAACTGACGCATGCATAGGCGATCAGCCGCTTGTAGCTGCGCGCGGCCATGACTTGAATCGCTGCCACCGTCAGCGACAGACAGCCCATGATCAGCAACTGATAGGCCACAAAGCCGGTGTCCTGGACACGAAACACCTGCAGGATGCGGAAGACCGCGACCACGCTGATGTTGAACTGCACGGCCGCCAGCAGAGCGCTCGTGCTGGTCGGCGCTGCTTCGTAGGTCTCCGGCATCCAGCTGTACAGTGGTGCGAGGCCGAGCTTGCTGCCCAGCCCGAACAGCATCAGCGCCAGCCCGAGATGCTGCCAGGTGTCGCCGATGGTCGGCACGGCCGCCGCCATTTCGCCGAGCGCGAAATTGATCTCCACGCCCTGCAGATAGGCTGAGCGCGTCAGGCACATGATGCCCAGGAAGGTCAGCGCCAGCGACATGCTCGAATACAGCAGATAGCGCCAGGCGACGCGATGCGGCGCCTTCGCGCTGCCCTGCGCGACCAGGGGTGCCGCGCACAAGGTGGTCAGCTCGATGAATGCCCACAACAGCAGCAGGTTGTTGGCCATCACCCCCAGGTTCATGGCCACCATGAACGCGAACGTGAGTGACGCCCTGGACCGTATGCGATTGGTCAGCGCTGCCGAGGTCCCCACGCGCGAGGCGATATAGACGCTGATGCCCAGGAAGACGCTGTTGATCACCAGCAGGAACAACAGCGAAGTCGCATCGAGCACGAAATAGCGCTGCGCGAAATAGAGCGGCAATTCGGTCAGCGGCGTGAGCACGAAGACGGTGGCCCACAGCGCCAGGCTGGCCAGTGCCACCGCGACCAGCGCCGGGCCGATCCAGCGATGAGGTGCGCCCGAGTGCGAGCCTGCCGCAATGGGCTCCGCCCGGTTCGTCGGTGCGCTCTGCGCAACGGGCGCAGACTCGCCGAGCGTGAGCGCGCCGGCCTCGCGACTGACGGGCGGCGGGCTCATGGGAGTACCTTCGCGCAGCAGCGCTTCGGTATTCTCCTTCGGAGCGGCCGTGCGGCTCATAGAGAACCTCCGCGCAGCAGCGCTTCGGTATTCGCCTTCGGAGCGGCCGTGCGGCTCATGGGATTTCCTTCGCCACGTGCGACTTGCCGTTCGCTTCGCTCGGCTCGCGTGCGCCGACCAGCCAGCCGCCCACCCCGGCCGTGAGCAGGTAGATGGAACTCAGGGCGGCGTGCACCGGCAGTGGCCAAGGTTCGGGGAGCAGGGACTCAAACAACGCCAGCGTGTTTTCCATGAAGAGCACGGCCACCAACTGGGCCGGGGGCGAGTTGTTGGTCGACAGCACCAACAAGGCCACGGCCACTGTCGCGCCGACGACGCCCAGCGTCAGGGCCTGTCGGTCGGACATCGCGGGCGCGCCGAATTCGAACGCCAGGACGATGAGGGCGATGGCGATCGCCCAGGTAAAAAGGTTCGACGGCATCAGGTCGAGATTCGGCTCGGCGCGCAGGCGGATGGCTCGGCGCAGCAGTTGCGGCGCGATGACGCCGCGCACGACGAGGACCTCGAACAGGGCCACGAGCGCATGGACCGACACCTCCGCGTGATGCGCGATGGCGTTCCAGCCCAGGGCCAGCGCCTGTATGGAGAGCCAGACCGGCGCGGACCGGATTTTTCCGAAGAACACCGGGATGACGGCTGCAACCAGGAAGATGATCAGCGGCAGCGTCATCAGGACCTCCCCAACCAGCCGGCGCCGCCCAGGCACAGGGCCGCCACGGCCGATGCCAGCATCAGATAGCGCGGCACCAGGTTCATGCGCAGCCGCGCGACGAGCGACTCGACGCAGCCCACCGCCACGGCGACGCCGGCCATGATGAACAACGAGGTGAACCCACAGGCCAGCGGCGCGCGCAGAGGGTCGAAGGGGTTGAGCAGGGCCGCGATCAAACCCGCGTAGATGGTCATCTTCAGTGCCGCCGCGTATTGCATCGCAGCCAGTTCCGGGCCGCTGTGATCGAGGATCATCACCTCGTGGACCATCGTCAGCTCGAGGTGTGTCAGCGGGTCGTCCACGGGCACCCGTGAAGCTTCGGCCTGCAGCAGGATGAAAAGAACCACGACAGCGGGCACCACGATCCAGCGGAACGACTCGGTTTGGTGGAGATGGCCGATCAGGCCGGCGAAGCTGGTGTGGCCGGTGGCCACGCTGGCAGCCCCGATGAGCAGGAACAGCGCGGGTTCGACGAAGGCGGTGAACGATGCCTCGCGGGCGGCGCCCATGCCTTCGAAGGCGCTGCCGACGTCCAGTGCAGACAACATGAGAAAGATACGGGCCAGCGCGAACGAGTAGGCAAAGAAGATGAAGTCGTGCCTGAACTCGAGCAGTGCGATGCTGCCGAGATTCGGCGCGATCATCGCGGCGAGCAGGGTCGCCGCGAGGACCACCCAGGCGCCGGCGCGGAACAACGGCGTGGCGACGACGCTGAAGACGGGCCGCTTGCGCAGCAGGCGCAGAAGATCCCAGCCCAACTGCATGAGAGGCGGCCCCTTGCGCCCGGCCCACAGCGCCTTGGTCCGGTTCACGAGGCCGACCATCAGCACCGGCATCCCGAGCGCGACGACCACCTGGGCGACTCCGATCAGCGGCTTCATCGCAGCGGACCGCTCGCCAGCACCAACACCCCGGCGATCGCGACGATGCCGATCAGGGCGGCCGCAAAGGCGACGCGCGGATCGTCTTCGCGCAGCCGCCGTGACAAGTCGGCGGCTGAAGCATCTCCATGGCCGATGACGGAGAACAGTCGCCGCTCCACCGCATCCACGCAGTCGGTGACGAGGTAGCCTTCTGTTGGAAAGTAGCCCGTTGGCGCTTTCTGTCGCCGCAGCATCACCATCACGCCTCGAAAACGGGCGCTGAAGTCAGTCGAGAAGCTCGAGCCGGTGTACTGCATGCGGGGGCTCGGTGCACCATAGCCGCAGCCCCAAGTGACGTGGCTCGCAGCAGCCTGGGACGTCGCCCTCGACCGCAGCCAGATCAGCGCTTCGATCGACAGGACGAGCACACCCGAGACCATGCCAATCCACGTCAGCATGTCGGCGATCGGCTGCAGGACGTCGACGGTCGGCTTGAGCAGTGACCCCAGTGCGATGACGGTGGGGCCTTGCACCAGCTTGAAGCCCAGCACCGGTATGACCCCGAGCACGATGACGCCCACCGCATGCACGCCCATGGGCACCAGCATCCAGCGGCTCACCTCTGTGGGCGGCGTCACGCTGCGATCTCGCGGCGCGCCAAGAAAGACCACGCCGAAGGCGCGCGTGATGCTCAACGCGGAAACTGCGCCCACGAAGGCCAGCAGTGCACCCGTAGCAGACAGCGCCACCTTGGCCCAGACGCCGATGGGGGCATCAGTGAAAAGCCCCGAATAGATGACGAACTCGCTGGTGAAGCCGTTGAGCGGCGGGAGCGCCGAGATCGCGACGCCGCCAAGGATGAAGCTCAAGGATGTCCAGGGCATCAACCGCGACAGCCCTCCCAGCTTCTCCATGTCGACGGTATGCGTCGCCTGGTAGACCGCGCCGGCGGCGTAGAACAGTTGGCACTTGAAGAACGCATGGTTCAGCACATGCAGCAACCCACCGGCGAATCCGATCGCTACCAGGGACGCGTTGCCCCAGCTCAGCCCCAGGCAGCCGACGCCGAAGCCGATACCGGCGATCCCGACGTTTTCGGTCGACGAGTAGCCCAGCAGGCGCTTCAGGTCACGCTGGCCCACCGTGTACAGGGCGCCGACCACCGCCGACAGGGCGGAGAATCCGATCAGGAACCAGCCCATCCATTCGTCAGGCTTGCCGATCAGGAAAACGAAGCGCACCAGCGCGTAGAGCCCGGCCTTGTGGATGACACCCGACATCAACGCCGAGACATGCGCCGGCGCCGCTGCATGGGCCCGTGGCAGCCAGGAATGAAATGGAAAGAACGCGGATTTGAGGCCGAAACTCGTCACCAGGAGCATGAAGACGACATTGCGTTCCGAGCCCGCGTTGTTGCGCAGCCAGTGTCCGAAGCCACTGAGGTCCCACGAACCCGAGTGGGTGTACAGGATCATGAACGCCGCGACCAGGAAGATCAGGCCGATGTGCGTGGACACCAGGTAGTTGAACCCGGCGAAGCGGACTTTCTGGTTCGTGTAGTCCCAGATGACGAGAAGCCATGCGGCGAGGGCGGCGGTTTCCCAGCCCAGCAGGAAGACGAGAGCGTGGTCGGCGGTGTAGACGAGCACGAACGACAAGGACGTCAGGTTCAGCAGTGCGTAGTGCACCCCCAGATGCCGCTTCGATCCGAAGTACGGCCGCAGGTAGCCCACCGCGTAGATGCTGCCCAGCAAGGTCATCGGGAGCGACCAGGCCAGGAAGAAGGCTCCAAGCGCGTCCAATCGCACCCGCAGGGTGCCCACCGGATAGGCCCACGCCAGTTCGCCGACCACGGTCGCTCCACCGGACAGAACAGGGGCCACGGCGGTCCAGACCAATGCCGTTGCGAGCACTTGCGAAAGCACGCCAATGCCCGCATGCATGGCGCTGCGCACGGGCAGGAGGCAGGCTGCGGCACCCAGCAGCAAGACGAGCACGGCTGCACTGAGAACCGTCATTGACGTCCTGAGGCCGCGGGCGCCGCGAAGCCGGGCACCTCGATGCCGTCCTGGTCATGGTCGCCGACGCGCATCGGCAACGCGGATCGCCGTGCCGCGCGCCATACGCAGGAGTCATCGAAGCAATGCAAGTGAAGGGCTCCAGGATCCCGACCAAGCAGGATCGGAAATGCCCGCCTTGGTGTGCAATCTAGGTTGCTCTAGATGATACTATTATTATCATTGAACTGACATGTGGGAGATCCGATGGAACTCAAGACAGCGCGCCTGACAGTGCTGGTCGATCCGGCGAAGAAAAGGGCCTTTGAGGCGTTGTGTGCCCGCCAGGACGTCACCCCTTCACAGGTCGTACGACGTCTGATTCGCGACTATCTGACTCACCACGGCGAGACCTTCGTCCCGAGCGGTCTGGAGCGGGAGGAGGAAGTGGCCGCGAGACCCTGAACGGCGACGACGACTGCGCTGATGCATTCGAGACCGAACGACCTTGACGACGACCAACTCGCCGAGTTGGCCCGCGAGTGGCGCGCGCGTGCGGCACGTGGCGAGCAGCTTGCATTTGGTGTTGCACAGGCGTTTGAGGCGGAGCAGCGCCGACGCCAACGTAGCCAAGAAAGTCAGGTGCAGCCGCTCGCATCTCCCACGCAACGGAAAGAAGCCGTGTCGCGATCGTGGTGGAAGTTTTGGTGAGGCACCGCATTTCTGCCCTCAAGAACCACACACGCTTGGCAAATCCTGCTGAGCGTTGCTCCAGTCCAGCTTGCCTTGTATGCTTGTTAAATTAACATACAATTATCATATTTGGAGTCATCATGGAG